>NZ_JACVZN010000027.1:0-39128 GCF_017151895.1 Staphylococcus sp. EG-SA-15
CGCCGCTAACATCAGAGAAGCAAGCTTCTCGTCCGTTCGCTCGACTTGCATGTATTAGGCACGCCGCCAGCGTTCATCCTGAGCCAGGATCAAACTCTCCATAAAAATTATGATGTTTGATTAGCTCGTAAATACTAAATAATGTTTGTAACTTATAGTTACGTTTTTTGGAATTAACGTTGACATATTGTCATTCAGTTTTCAATGTTCATCGTGTAAAAAATAAATGGTGGAGACTAGCGGGATCGAACCGCTGACCTCCTGCGTGCAAAGCAGGCGCTCTCCCAGCTGAGCTAAGCCCCCATAAAATGGAATTTAAGAAGTAATCGGGAAGACAGGATTCGAACCTGCGACCCCTTGGTCCCAAACCAAGTGCTCTACCAAGCTGAGCTACTTCCCGTTATTCAATTAATTTAAAAATGGCGCGCCCGATAGGAGTCGAACCCATAACCTCTTGATCCGTAGTCAAACGCTCTATCCAATTGAGCTACGGGCGCTAAAATGGTGCCGAGGACCGGAATCGAACCGGTACGGTGATCTCTCACCGCAGGATTTTAAGTCCTGTGCGTCTGCCAGTTCCGCCACCCCGGCAAAATAATGGAGCAGAAGACGGGATTCGAACCCGCGACCCCAACCTTGGCAAGGTTGTATTCTACCGCTGAACTACTTCTGCATTATTTTGCTAAATATAAAAATTAAATCGTAATGAGCCATAGAGGATTCGAACCTCTGACCCTCTGATTAAAAGTCAGATGCTCTACCAGCTGAGCTAATGGCTCAAAAGATGGTGCCGGCCAGAGGACTTGAACCCCCAACCTACTGATTACAAGTCAGTTGCTCTACCAATTGAGCTAGGCCGGCTATATCTAAGAATAAATGGTGGAGAATGACGGGTTCGAACCGCCGACCCTCTGCTTGTAAGGCAGATGCTCTCCCAGCTGAGCTAATTCTCCGATTTGTCATTTGCCTGGCAACGTTCTACTCTAGCGGAACGTAAGTTCGACTACCATCGACGCTAAGGAGCTTAACTTCTGTGTTCGGCATGGGAACAGGTGTGACCTCCTTGCTATAGTCACCAGACAAAATAACTTACTTATTTATGATACACGCTTAATTAATAAGGTGCAATAGTTAATTTTACACTTTGATGTAAACTTTGTCACATCAGCTTTTAGTGTGTTTCGTCTGTTTTTGACGACTTTTATATATTACTTCATTCAATTGATAAAGTCAACACTTTTAATCAACTTTTTTATTCTTCAAAACTGACATTTCTCGTGCCCTCTAATTCATAACACTTTTAGTATTCTATCATACACATATGTACAAAACCATACACATTCTATACAATTTTAAAGTACTTTTATAGCTGATTAAGATAAATTATACTAATATAGCAATTTTTGTTATAAGATATCTCAATGTCTATCGTTAACTATTACTATCAAAAACATTCAAACACGAACTAATTACCATAATTAAGAAAACCCTCGCATACACATGTTGTATACACGAGAGCTCTTACTAACAATCAACGTCATTTATTTTTGTCTCATATAAGGGAATAATAACACGTCTCTGATTGATGGAGAATCAGTTAATAACATAACCAATCTGTCAATACCGATACCAAGACCACCTGTCGGAGGCATACCATATTCTAACGCTTCAATGTAATCTTCATCCATTTCATGCGCTTCATCATTACCTTGCGCTTTTTCAACAAGTTGCGCTTCAAAACGACCTTTTTGATCAATAGGATCATTTAATTCAGTAAATGCATTTGCATGCTCTCTACCTACAATGAACAATTCGAAACGATCAGTAAATCTAGGATCTTCAGGATTTTTCTTCGCTAAAGGTGAAATTTCAGTCGGATGACCATAGATAAACGTTGGCTGAATAAGTGTTTCTTCAACTTTTTGCTCAAAGAATTCATTTAAAATATGACCATATTTCATTGTATCTTTAATTTCAATACCATGTTCTTTAGCTAAAGCTTTAGCTTCTTCATCACTTTTAACTTCATAAAAATCCACACCAGTAGCTTCTTTTACAGCATCAACAATATGCAAACGAGTCCAAGCAGATTCTAAATCAATCGTTTCCCCATTGTATTGTACTTTTGCAGAACCTAATACTTCATTGGCAATATGTCTCACCATAGATTCTGTTAAATCCATAATGTCATGATAATCTGCATATGCTTCATATAATTCAATCATTGTGAATTCAGGGTTATGTCTAGTTGATACACCTTCATTACGGAATACTCTACCAATTTCATATACTTTTTCAAGTCCACCGACAATTAAACGTTTTAAATGCAACTCAATAGCAATACGCATGTATAACGTTGCATCTAATGCATTATGATGTGTTACAAATGGTCTAGCAGCTGCTCCACCAGCAATTTGGTGCATCATAGGTGTTTCTACTTCCAAGAAACCTTTATTATTTAAATAATTACGCATTTCTTGAATGATTTTACTACGATTAATAAATGTACGAGTGCTATCTTCGTTCGTAATTAAATCTAAATATCTTTGACGATATCTCTGTTCAATATCCTGTAAACCGTGGAATTTATCCGGTAATGGTCGCAATGATTTAGTTAGTAGCGTGAATTTCTTCGCTTTAACCGATAATTCGCCAGTATTTGTTTTGAACATTACACCTTCAACACCAACGATATCGCCTAAATCAGCATTTTTCCATAAATCAAATTCGTCATCGCCAACTTGATCTTTACGAACGTAAATTTGAATTTGTCCAGCTAAGTCCTGAACGTGTGCAAATCCTGCTTTACCTTTACCACGCTTAGTCATTAATCGTCCAGCTATAGCGACATGACTATCCGCTTCTTTTTCTACCAATTCTTCTTTAGAATACTGGTCCCACTCTTCTTTCAAATCACTAGATAAACCTGAACGGTCAAATTTAGAACCAAACGGGTCTATACCAAGATCATATAATTCTTGTAATTTTTGACGTCGAACCAACATTTGGTCATTCATTTCTTCTGACATAACTTTCTCTCCTTTAACTTGTTGTAATCCTTTAGTATTCCAACTGGTACACTCAAACATTTTCCTTTAAAGTTTTATAAAATATCAGACATTTTTGCTCAACATACATCTCTTTCGATGTTTCTAATACTTTATCATTAACCATTACACCTTAAAGTTATGATGTGGCATGTTTTCTTATATTCATAACATCAATTTTATCACTTTTTTAATTTTACAAGAGCTTGTAAATGTAATAAAGCAATTTCTGTTTTCGTTTATGAATTACTTATTCATTTAAAATATGATTATCATTAATACAACCCTAAGTAAATGTATAAAAATTATCTTCCACAAACTTCAACAAAAGCCCAAATAAATTACAGCAATTTATCAAATATTGCTTACTTTGATTTTATGAAATAACTTAATTCTAACACATACTAAATCATCATATACTAATTCGAAATCAAATGCATTTAGAGATAATCAAAATGCGGAAACATCTCCAATAATCAATCATCTATTCCCAATAAATATGAATGTTCTCAACAATGCATTATTTATATCTCTTTACACTGTCATCGACAAAAACTAAATCTTTCACTTTCAATTTCGAACGTGGTTCTACGACATTTGCTGCTATATCATTTAATGGGATTAAAACAAATGCACGTTCATTCATTCTCGGATGTGGCACCGACAGTTTTGGTAAATCTATCATTTCTTCTCCATACAACAAAATATCCACATCTAAAGTTCTAGGACCCCATCGTTCCTTTCTAATACGGTGTAAACATTCTTCTGTCTTCAAACAACATTCCAACAGTTGTAATACTGTGAGTGTTGTTTGAATTTCAACACACAAATTTAAAAAGTTAGGTTGCTCAGTATACCCAACTGGTGCTGTTTCATAAATCGGAGAAATATTAGATACGTTAATACCATCATATTCATTCAAAATCTTTATAGCATCGTTTAACTGGCTTTCTCTATCACCAATATTACTACCTAATCCTAAGTATGCTTGAATCATTTATTCTCCCTCACTATTTCGATACCTACTCCATCATAATGACCCGGAATCGGTGGGTTTTCTTTAGTGATTCTCACTTTCGTTTCCATTACACGATTATATTGTGAATTTATACGATTTGCAATACGTTCAGCTAGATGCTCAAGTAAATTAACGGCCTTACCTTCCATAATTGATTTAACCTCTTCGAACACTTCACCATAATGAACTGTATCAATAACATTATCAGTACGCCCAGCTTCAGCTAAGTCTACTTTCAAAGTTACATCCACTTTGAAAATTTGCCCTATTTCATTTTCAGCTGATAAAGCACCATGATATCCATAAAAGCGCATACCTTTAAGAAAGATTGTGTCTTGCATTTTCATTCTCCTTTAAAAAATCTATACCTTTAGCTAATTTAGCATTCAACTCGACATTATGAACGCGTACTGCTCTAACGCCTTTCATAATACCATATGCAGTCGTAGCTGCAGTTACTTCATCTCTTTCAACCGGTGTTGTATCATAACCCATCATCTCTTTAGTGAAACGTTTCCGGCTTGTCGCTAATAAAACTGGATATTCTGTTGCAACAAGTTCATCCAGTCTTGCCATAACTTCGGCTTCTTCATTTCTAGTTTTAGCGAAACCTATACCTGGATCTAGCCAAATTTTATTTGAAGGTATACCAGCTATTTTAGCTTGATGTGCTTGTGCTAACAAAGATGTTAACATTTCTTCGACAACCGGTTCATCACGATTACCATTTCCATTATGCATTAAAATAATTTCCGCGTCATATTTAGCTACAATTTGGAACATATGATGATCATACAGCCCAGCCCATTGATCATTAATGATATCAACGCCTAATTTTAAACATGCTTCAGCAACCTCACTTCGAAATGTATCGACTGAAATTTTTACATCAAAACCGACAATAGCTTCAACAACAGGTAATACTCTGTTCATCTCTTCTTCTAATGAAACCATTTCATGACCTGGTCTCGTTGAAACACCTCCAACATCTATAATGTCAGCACCTTCATCTATCATGGCTTTCACTCTATTTATAGCTGATTCAACATTATTAAATTTTCCACCATCTGAGAATGAATCAGGTGTGACGTTTAATATGCCCATAATTTTTGTTTTAGTCATGTTAACCACCCTTTAATTATGTATTGTTTAACTCTAATAAAATTTACTCCTGCTATTTACTAGTTATTAGTATGTACGTTTATTATCTTATCATTCACTGGATATTTTTATCAGAAAAATGTTTAATTTAACGCTCATATTTTTAAAAATATACATGGTAGAAAAAAAGAGCAAGTTATCTCAAAAAGATAACTCACTCTTTTAAATGACATTAATTAGTCATCGAATGAATATAAAGGTGTTGATAAGTAGCGTTCACCATTACTCGGCAATACTGTTACTACTGTTTTACCTTTTCCTAATTCTTTTGCTTTTTGAATGGCAGCATAAATCGCAGCACCTGATGAAATACCTGCTAAAATACCTTCCTCTTTAGCAACTCGACGAGACATTTCCATCGCTGTATCATTTCCTACTTTAATAATACTGTCATAGATTTCTGTATTCAAAGTGCCTGGAATAAATCCAGCACCTAAACCTTGTAATTTATGTGGACCTGGCTCACCACCGCTCAATACTGGAGAAGCCTCAGGCTCTATAGCAACAATTTCGATGTTAGGATATTCTTTTTTCAGAACTTTACCTACACCAGATAACGTACCACCAGTACCAACACCAGCTAGGAACGCATCGATAGTTTTCCCTTCAAATTGTTGTAATAACTCAGGACCTGTAGTTAACTCATGAACTTCAGGGTTCGCAGGGTTTTCAAATTGTTGTGGCTCGAAGTAACCATGTTCTTCTTTCAATTCTTTAGCTTTTTTAATTGCACCTTTCATCGCTTCTGATCCAGGCGTTAAAACTAATTCCGCACCGTATGCTTTTAATAAATTACGACGCTCTTGGCTCATTGTTTCGGGCATAGTAAATACTGCTTTATATCCTTTAGCAGCACATACAAATGCTAAACCGATACCTGTATTACCACTTGTTGGTTCTACAATTGTATCGCCAGGTTTAATTTTGCCTTCTCGCTCTGCTTTTTCAATCATTGCTAAAGCAATTCTATCCTTTACAGAACCACCTGGATTTTGATATTCCAATTTTACATAAACATCTGCTGCATTGTCATCTACTACATTTCTCAATTTGACTACCGGTGTACCGCCAATAATTTGAGTAATATTATCTACTGGTTTTTGTGCCATTAAGAACACTCCTTTTTAGTTAGTTGTTGAAATCTTAGTTTATTTATCGGATATAGAATTATTTTATCAAATAAATTCTAGAAAGCAAACAAAATCACTAAGGATTATACAACTATTTAGTTCTACATTTCACTAAACCGCTAAAAATAAACATTTTAGCGTATTGATTTAAATTAAATTACGCTAAACTTTCTAGCAACACGTTTAATTCTTCTTCAGTATATTTATATTTATTTCCACAGAAATGACATACTGCTTCAGCACCATGATCTTCTTTAATCATATTTTGAATCTCAGCCTCGCCCAATCCTTTAATAGCATTTAAAAATTTCTCATGACTACAATTACATTCAAATTGAACAGGCATTTTCTCTAAAATTTGCACATGGTCTTCACCTAAGATTTCGTTTAGTAATCCTTCTGGCGTTAATCCTTGTTCAATTAATTTAGAAACTGGTGTCATTTCACTAATTGCTTTTTCTAATTTTGAAATTGTTTCATCTTTGGCACCTGGCATAACTTGAATGATAAATCCTCCTGCTGCTTTAATCGTATTATCAGGATTTACCAATACACCAAGACCTACCGATGAAGGTGTTTGTTCACTTGTAGCATAATAATAAGTAAAATCTTCACCAAGTTCTCCTGAAACAATTGGACTTGCTCCAGAGAAATAGTCTTTCATTCCAACGTCTTTAACAACCATAATAGATCCATTTGTCCCTACTGCTCGTCTTACATCAAGTTTACCTTGCTCATTTAATGGAAAATGAGTTTGTGGATGGTCTACATAAGCACGCACCTCGCCTTTAGCATTTGCATCGGCAATAATTCGTCCAATAGGTCCTTGGCCATCTACAGTGACAGTTAATTTTTGATCACCTTTCAACATTGCGCCCATCATAGCTGTTGCTGTCATTGTTCTTCCCATTGCAGCAGATGCTGTCGGCCATGTATAATGTCTCGTTTGTGCTTCTTGAACAGTTTCAGTTGTCAAAGCAGCATAAGCCCTAATCTCCCCATCAAATGCTAATGCTTTAACAATATAATCGTGTGTCATTATTTCAATCTCCTCTATTACTCTATATTTTAAAATTACTTTACTTCATAAAATGCAACAATTGTACTTATTCTACACCCATCATTCTAAATAATGAAGTAACTTGTTTTACAATTATTTTCTGCTATAACAATTCAATGACTTAAAATCTAATACGTATTTTTAAAAACGATAAAAGTACCTCTTTCTATAACTTTATCATAGAAAGAGGTACTGAATATAATCGATTATTTATTGTCTGGGTGATTTGGATCGTAAGGTTTTTCGATATTTGGGGCTTGTCGATGTGCTGGTTCATCTTTTTCATCAGATTTATCAGCTTCTTTTTTATCCTCAGCAATATCTTTTTCTTCTTTACGATCTTCACTTTCGTCACGTTGTCCATCTTCTAATTGCTCTTTACGAATCTCTTCATAAGATTTACCGAATTTACCATCATTAAATTCAGAATCTTCATCTTTAACAACTTTAGCTGCATCATAATCAATTTCAGGTAATTTACCTTCGTAGAATAATGATTGAATTTGTTCAGCAACTAATGTTTCTTCTGTTAATAATGTTTCAGCAATTAAAATTAATTGTTCTTTGTGCTCTAATAAAATTTGTTTACAACGTTCGTATTGTTCTTTAACGATTCGTTGAACTTCTTTATCAATTTCATATGCGATTTGGCTTGAATAATTAGGCTCACCTTGCATATCTTTACCTAAGAATACTTGACCATTGCTATGACCGAACTGTAATGGTCCTAATTTTTTACTCATACCATATTGCGTAACCATTGAGCGTGCGATTTGTGTTGCACGTTCGAAGTCATTTGAAGCACCTGTTGATACTTCGTTAAAGTTAATATCTTCTGATACACGTCCACCAAGTAAACCACAGATTTTATCTAATAACTCTTGTTCAGTCATTAAGAAACGATCTTGTTTAGGTAGCATCATTGCATAACCACCTGCTTGTCCACGTGGAACAATAGTAACTTTATGCACTACTTCTGCCTCATCAAGTACCATACCGATAATTGTATGACCAGCTTCGTGATGAGCAACAATATTACGTTCTTTCTTAGAAATAACTCGAGATTTCTTAGCAGGTCCGGCTATAACTCTATCCGTTGCCTCTTCGATATCTCTCATGTCAATTTTCTTTTTACCTTCACGTACAGCAATTAAAGATGCTTCATTTAATAAGTTCTCTAAATCAGCACCTGAGAAACCAGGTGTACGTTGTGAAATTGCTTTTAAATCAACCGTTTCATCAAGTGGTTTGTTTTTAGCATGAACATGAAGAATTGCTTCACGGCCTTTCACATCTGGACGACCAACTTGAATTTGTCTATCAAAACGACCTGGACGTAATAAGGCTGGGTCAAGGATATCAGGACGGTTTGTAGCAGCTATCATAATGATACCTTCATTTTCACCGAATCCATCCATTTCAACTAATAATTGGTTTAGGGTTTGTTCACGTTCATCATGACCGCCACCAACACCTGCACCACGTTGACGACCAACAGCATCAATCTCATCGATAAAGATAATACAAGGCGCGTTTTTCTTAGCATTATCGAATAAGTCACGAACACGGCTCGCACCAACACCAACAAACATCTCTACAAAGTCTGAACCACTAATAGAGAAGAATGGTGCGCCAGCTTCACCTGCAACCGCTCTAGCAAGTAATGTTTTACCAGTACCTGGAGGTCCAACAAGTAAGACACCTTTAGGAATCCTAGATCCCATTTCTTTGAATTTTTTATTATCTTTCAAGAAATCAACAATTTCAATTAATTCTTGTTTTTCTTCATCTGCCCCTGCTACATCAGAGAAACGAACACGACGTTTGTTATTATCGTACATTTTCGCTTTAGATTTACCAAAGTTCATCATACGACCGCCACTACCGCCACCTTGTGCTTGGCTTAGGAAGAAAATAAATAATAACGCTATGACTACAACTGGAATTAATGTTGAAAGTATACTCACAAAGACACTTTGTTTTTCTTCTTCTTTAATCGTTAATTTTACACCGTTTTGCTTTTTAGCAGCATCAGTAATTTTTTGTAATTCTTTTTCGTTGTTATATAAAATAGTTGATGAATAGTCTTCATCATTTTTCGTTTTACCACTTACCATATAGACATTTTGTTGTGGTTGGATTTCTAAAGTTTTAAGGTCACCTTTTTCCAACTTCTCAGTAAATTGATTATATGTAAGCTGTTTCGGCATATTTCCATTACCGTTTAAATATGAAAATAGACCAAAAATAATAACGCCTATTATTACGATAACTAGCACATTGCGAAAAGCTTTCTGCATGCGTCATTTCCTCCTACTTCCCATAATAAAACTAACAAAAATTGTAACATATGACATGTTTTATAAGCTAGTAATTGAGCTTAACATCAATGCCATTCACATCCGTATTAGTTTTATCAATCTCTATATTTTTCAACTTTTCAAGACATATGTCTTGTCTAAAATTAAATATATATGAAATACATTTTTCATATTTTTGAGTCTACACTATTATTTCTCAAACGCATAGTAATAATAACTGAAATTGATTAAAAAATTAATTTGAATACACTTCAGGTTTTAACGTACCGATATATGGTAAGTTTCGGTATAATTCACGATAATCTAAACCGTAACCAACAACAAATTCATCTGGTATTTTTTTACCTACATACTTAGCTTCAATGTCCGCTTTACGACGGTTTGGTTTATCTAATAAAGTAACTATTTCTAATGAATTAACTTTTCTAGATTGTAATAATTCAGTAATTGACTTAAGTGTAGTACCAGTCTCTAAGATATCTTCAATAATTAATACGTCTTTATTTTCAATAGAAGAACCTAAATCTTTAATGATTTGAACTTCACCAGTTGACTCAGTGCCTCCGTGATAACTAGAAACATCCATGAAATCAATTGATAAATGGGTATCAATTCGTTTAATTAAATCTGACATAAACATTGCTGAGCCTTTTAAGATACCCACGCATACTAATGGTTTACCTTGATAATCCTTTGTTAATTGTGCTCCCAATTCCTTACAGATATTTTGAATATCTTCTTCAGTTAACAATACTTCTTTCAAATCATTATGCATAACGCTATTCATCTCCATTTTTACTAATTATAATCCATTGTTTTATTGTTTGTTGTTGATATAAATCTCCTACCGCAATAATGCGCTGTTGTTTATCCAATACGATTGGCATTTGATCCCGAACCCACTGTTGCACTTTACAATCTATAAACAGGCGATTCACTTTCTTATAACCATCGCGCCCATTCAGTTTAAATGTATCGCCACTTTGTCGTGTTCTCACTGTAAGCGGAAATAAACATTTTGGTAAATTAGAATGTATCTCTAATCGATATTTGTTAAAAATATAATTACCTGGCTTTTCAATAGTTTGAACTCTAAAATATGTATCGCCATTATTTTTAGCCATTATTATTAATTTACCATATGCGATTTGAATTATCCATTTATCCGTGAGATTAATACTGAATTGTGCTTTCTTACTACTAAATTGTTTAAACCACTCTTCGTATGTTTTAGTACTAATATTAAACAACTCATAATACTTTGATAATAGGCAATCCAACACAACCATCTTTAATGAGTTTGGTAAGTTATTAAAAGCTTGTCTAGAAACCTCTAAATATTTTGACTTTTCATCAAACTTCACAAATTCTTGAATAAATTGTTTAGCTGAATATTGCAAAATATCATATTGTTCATCATGCCATTGTTTTAATTTTAATAAATGCGATACTTTAAGTTGATTATTTTCATCAATAGCTGGAATAATTCTATTACGAATATCATTTCTAACATATTTGTTATCTTTATTAGATTCATCTTCAAAATATGGAATATGATATCTCTCTTGGAATTGTTTTATTTCTTTTTTAGAGACAGCTAAAAGTGGTCGATAAATCTGATAACCTTTTCGCTTCGATAACTCATCAAATCCTAGTTTATTACGCGTCGATTTCCCATTAAAAATACGATACATAATAGTTTCTAATTGATCGTCCAAATGATGCGCCGTTAGCAATACATCCGCTTCTAATACATTCATCATTTCATCAAACCATTCGTAACGTTTAATTCGAGCTTCATTCTGAATGCTGTTATTTCGGTCGAGACTATGCGACAAATCTAACTTTTTGATATGTAAATCGATGTGATGACGTTCGCAGTATGCTTCTAAAAATCTGGCTTCCTCGATTGAAGCTGACCTAACGCCATGATTGACATGTAAGCATGTTAGTTTTCTATAATTATCTTTATAATCATTTAGTAGTTGATACAATAAACACATACTATCAATACCTGTAGAAACAGCGACAACAATATGGTCATCAACATGCCAACCATTACTATTTAACTGCATAACATCACCTCACTTTTACAATTTTCAAAAATGGTATAAGCCTTAGTTATATCATTACAAATAAAAGAGACTGCTCCTTATTTAAGAAACAGTCTTAGATTGTCTAACGCTGCAATCGATTATTCGATACGCATCATTCTAAATATATTCCTTATCGAAACAGTCTTTATTTATTTTAATTAACGTCTTGAACCTTTGCCACCGCGTCTAGATTCTGTTTGACGTTTGATTGAAGTTAATTTATCTTCACTATCTTTTAAGAAATTGCTTAATTTCTTTTCAAAATCTTCGGCTTTTTGCACTGGTTTTTGATGACTTGGTTTACTCGTATGTTGTCTACGTGGACGGTCTTTAGCTTTCTTAATTGAAAGACTAATTTTTCCATCATCAGCAATAGATAATACTTTTACGTCTACTTCATCACCAACAGAAAGGTGCTCTTCTACGTTTTCAACATAATTATCTGCGACTTCACTAATGTGAACTAAACCACTTTTTCCTTCAGGTAATTCTACGAATGCACCAAACTTTTTAATACCAGTGACTTTACCTTTAAGCTTATTTCCAACTTCGATTGACATATGTTAAATAAATCCTCCCGATTTGATTCGATTTTCCCTTATTATATCCTTGTTTGGATTTTTTCACAATGTCTATACTCGGATAATTTTGAATCAATTTGGATTTATTTTTTCGAAGATTTTGAGCTAGACGAATCTTTGTCTTCTGGCAACCTAAAAATCACTTCACCTTTGTTGCTTAAGTAATAATCATCACGCGCAATTTTTTCAATATAATCTTTGTCATTCAGATTATTCAACTTTTCTTTTAACGCAATTTCTTCATTTTGTTGCTTTTGAAACTGTGCTTCTTTCGCTTTTCGCTCCTGTGCATCGATATCATTGCGATGTTTTTGGACAACAAGCAAGATTGATAAAACAACAATTATCGCAAGTAATACGCCCGCAAATACTGTAATACGCCTACGAACAACACGCATTTTCATTTTTTGACGTTGTTTTTTCTTGTTCTCTTGCGACGTGTACTGATTTTCTATATGTTCTACTTTATTTTTCATTGCTTGTCACCTCCAATTTACGCTTCTTCAAGTCGACGCTCTTCAATGATTTCATACATGCCCTTTGCGTTATCTTTAGATGCATGTTCATTTAATGCAGTTACTTTAACTGTTACTAATTTTTGACCAAAGCGAATCGTCAGCACATCTTCAACTTTAACATCCGATCCAGCTTTAGCAACATTACCATTTATTGTAATTCTACCTTGATCACTTACTTCTTTTGCTAGCGTACGTCGCTTTATTAACCGTGATACTTTTAAATATTTATCTAATCTCATGTATTACTCTCCCCTTTTTCTAGCCACTGCTTTAACGCGGCCTCATCAAATGACTTATCCTTCGTCTTCTCATATAAATTTAAAAAATGCTCTGCAAATACTTTTTCAAATTTAACTCTTGGCTGTTTACCTTCAGCATCTTTCGCCTTAGACCAAATTTCTTTTAAGTCATCGATAGTTTCAGCATTGGCATCACCAAATATGTGTGGGTGTCTACGAATCATTTTAGCATTAAGACTTGTAATCACTTCTTTAATGTCGATATACCCTTCTTTTTTACCAATACTAGTATGCAATAACACTTGTAATAAAATATCTCCTAGCTCTTCAATCATATGCCAATCATCTTCATTGTCAATAGCTTCGAACAATTCAAATGTTTCTTCAAGTAAATAACGCTTAAGCGTTTCATGCGTTTGCACTTTATCCCATGGACAACCTTTATCTTCATCAACTAAAGTATCAATCACTTCCGTTGCAAAATCAAAGTCATGATACAAATATGTCGATGTTATGATTTTTGGTACGAATACACTCGTCAAATTATTGAATGCATTTTCATCATGATCCAATTCATATAATGGGCATGTCACAACGTTATCCGCACCATCGCTTCGTGCACCAGTGACAATTTGAACAGGGTAATCATCAGGATATCGTTCCATTAAAGTGATTTTCAAATTAGCAGCAACCATTGCACTATAAACTTGCGTAATCAATGTATGCGTTCTAACATTAAGTGTTACTTCTTGTAATGATGTCGCATCTAACAGTGTGAAGCCATCATTTGGATCTACATTAACTGCTTCAAACACATCATCAATAAAGCTTTTACCACCTAAAACTTTCACATCTATATCAGTATTGTCCTTTGCTAAAGCCAGTAATTTCACTGTAGTTGTCTCAGCAACTCTAGGATGACCCGGAACCGCATAGACAATATCTTTTTCATTAGCAGCTTCAACCAATTGCGCCACAATATCATTATAGACATCTTCAAATTGGTCATGTGCTTCATAAACATGGTCAAAACTCTGAAATGTTAATTCATCTTGCAATGATTCTATAACTGGATGATCTAACGTTCTTGCATAAACTTTATCTTGTGTCTTTAAAAATTTATATATCCCTAGCGGCAAATCATCAATGCCATAGTTTCCTAAGCCAACAATCGTAATGGTATGTGCCATCAACGTCTTCCTTTCTTAATTTGATACAACTTTGAACCAAATGGTAAATAAGTTAACTCTTTATATGTCAAAACATTAAATCTAAAAATATAGAAAAACAATGCAATGATACCTAATACTGCTGCACATAATAATTCAATGAGTCCAGTGAATCTACCGTGTGTTGTCACTATGTTTAACACGCATTGAACAACAATCGACATAAATACCATACCTAAAACAACATTGATAAAAAATCGTCTCATCGCATGTAAGTGGTATTTTCTCGTGACAGCAATATGGATAATCGTACCGAATATAATTAATGATACAACAGTACTAATGCTCGCACCAATAATGCCACTTAAACGAATCAAAATGATATTAAGTATAAATTTAATAACCAATCCTGCCGTCATACCAACAAAAATAGGTCTCACAGCATGTTGCGCTTGTAATAAAGCCATATCCATCATAATTAACGATACACAAATGACCGTAATCATATAAACACTTAACGTTAAGGTTAAATCATTCGTCTTAAAAAACACACCGTTCATTAAAGGCAATAAATTAATTAATCCTATTCCCGCTGCTGTACTTATTAAAATCGTAATCTTTAATGACGCATTTGCATAACGATTCATAAGTACCTGATTATTCATTTTGATTGCGTCACTTAACAGAGGAATGAGCGCAAAACTAAATGTTGTAGTTACAATCAATCCCATCTGAATAAATGATGCACCACGGTCATAGACTCCTTTTTCAGTTATGGCAACATCGAATGGCACGCGTATCGCTTGAAGTGACTTAATAATAGTAACACTATCAATCACTTGCCATAAAATTACGATTAATTGACTGATAGCGAAAATCAAAACCGAAAGTGCGAACTGTTTCCAAACAATCTTTGCAGTGTTATTTACCATTTTAAACTTAAAAGGTCGGTGCGCTACTAAATAAATTGAAGAACCTAAAAAACCTATCGTTGATGCTAAAATAGCAATTGTTCCCGCTTCATATATCGTCCAACCTCTGTCTACAAAAATAACAATAGTAACAATGATAATACCTACTCGTATAACTTGTTCTATAACCTGGGAAATAGCCGGAACTGTCATATTATTTGCAGATTGATAATAACCTCTTAACACGCCAAGCATACCTATAAATATAAAGCTTAAACTTGCAGCTTGAATCATTGGTGTTAAATGGCCATCACCCATCATATGTGCAATATTGTTTGCAAACACAAAAATAGCAATAAATATTAATATACCAACTAATTGTATATAAGCGACTGCTTTTGCATATGCTTCGTCACTATGATACTTTCCTATATTTTGTGTAATTGCACTAGGAATGGCATTCATCGATAATATCATTCCTAATGCTACAATTGGATACACTTGTTGATATGCATACAAACCTGTATCGCCTAATATATTTTGATATGGAATTCGATATACAGCACTCAGAATTTTAATGACAATTAATGCAGCAGTTAACACGACAACGCCATTAAATGCATCTTTATGCTTCATCACTGATTCTCATACTTTCTTCAATGCACTTAACTAAAAACTTCAAACTATCAAGCCATTGATTTTGTTTCGTTAAAGTAATTGTCATTGCATTATTTTGAACACCAACCTTCATTGTTCTACCTAAAGGTTGTGTTGCTTTGAACAGCACTTCGCCATCAATATTTTCAGTGGCTTTTACAGATAAATGAATATCAATTATTTTCCCTTTATCTTTAATCAACGTGATACCTGAATGTAATGCGTGTACTTTTATTTCCACTATATCAAGCAAACGTGCTACTTCAACAGGATAATCATTGAAACGATCAATTAATTCATCTTTAATGTCGATAATTTGATCAAATGTTTCAGTTTTTCGTAGCTTTTTATAAATTTCAATTTTAGCTTGTTCATTTGCAATATATTCTGTTGGCAAATATGCATCCAAGTTTAAATCAACTTCGACTTCTGGCACCTCAGATTCTGGTTCCTTAATACCACGTTTTTCATTTACAGCTTCTTCTAACATTTGACTGTACAAATCAAATCCAACTGTATCAATAAAGCCGTGCTGTTGTTTACCTAACAAATTACCAGCACCACGAATGTTCAAATCACGCATCGCAATCTTAAATCCTGAGCCTAACTCCGTAAATTCTTTAATCGCTTGTAATCGATCTTCTGCAGTCTCAGTTAGTACCTTATTTGCTGGATGTAAGAAGTATGCATAACCAATACGACTTGAACGACCAACACGACCTCTTAATTGATACAACTGACTCAATCCAAAGCGATCTGCATCTTCAATGATCAAAGTATTTGCATTTGGGACATCGACACCTGTTTCAATAATCGTCGTCGTTACTAAAATATCATATTCATTATTGATAAAACTTAACATCGTTTCTTCTAAATCGCGCTCTGTCATTTGTCCATGAGCAACTGCAATGTTAGCATCTGGCATTAACATCTGGAGTTGTTCTCGTTTTTCATAAATGGATTGCACTTTATTATAAAGATAAAACACTTGGCCATCACGGGATAGTTCTCTTTCTAAAGCTTCTTTGATAAAACTCATGTTCTGTTCTAATACATATGTTTGAACTGGGAAACGATTTTCTGGCGGCGTTTCAATCACTGACAAATCGCGCACACCTAGCATACTCATATGCAATGTTCTAGGTATTGGGGTTGCAGTCAATGTTAGTACATCTACATTATGTTTTAATGTTTTAATACGCTCTTTATGGCGTACACCAAATCGTTGTTCTTCATCTACAATCAACAGCCCTAAATCTTTATACTGTATATCTTTACTAAGTAATTTGTGTGTACCAACAACTATGTCAACAAATCCAGTTTTAAGTCCTTCCTTAGTTTGTTTTATCTCTTTAGGCGTTCTAAAACGACTCATTAATTGAATTTCAACAGGAAAATCTTGCATACGCTCAATTAACGTCTCATAATGTTGCTGAGCTAAAATAGTTGTAGGAACTAAAAATGCAACCTGCTTTCCTTCCATTACAGCTTTGAATGCTGCTCTCACTGCAACTTCAGTTTTACCATAACCAACATCACCACATAGCAAGCGATCCATTGGACGCGATTTTTGCATGTCATCTTTAATTTCATCGATAGATTTAGCTTGGTCAGGCGTAAGTTCATATGGAAAATCTAATTCAAATGTTGTTTGCTCAGCTGTGTCTTCCCCATATTGATAACCTTCTGCCATTTCTCTTTCTTTATATAAATCAATCAACTCTTCAGCAATATCTTCAACACTTTGTTGAACTTTAGCTTTTGTTTTTTTCCATTCACTGCCACCGAGTTTATTTAATTTTGGCGTCTTATCTTCCGAAGCTACATATTTTTGAACTTGATCCATTTGATCTACTGGAACAAATAGTTGATCCGTACCTTTATATTGCAATTTAATATAATCACGATGCGTTTGCCCCACTTCGAGCGTCTCAACACCTAAATATCTACCAACACCATGATGCACATGAACAATATAATCTCCCACATTTAAATCTTGGTAAGACTTAATTTTTTCAGCATTTGAGATAGCTTTCGTACGTTTTCGTTGCTTTTTCTGTTTTGATTTAAAAAGCTCACGCTCAGTAATGACAACTAATCCCATATCAGGTAGTTCAAATCCTTCAGATAAACTGCCCTCAATAATCACTGCTTGTCCCGATGACATTGAGCGATGCAATTTTGTTATTGATGGAATATGCATTTCACTTAACATCGCTTGCATACGTTCAACTTTAGTTTCGGTTTCGACCAAAACCACGATATGATAGTTTTGATTAACATATCGTTGAAATTCAGAACGCATAATGTCATATTGCCCATAAAATTGTTGGACAGGTTTACATGAAAATTTAATAATATGATTTAGTTTTATCGGCATTGTTGTAGCGAATAATGAAAAATAAGTGACAGGATAGCCTTCAATCAATGTTTCAAAATCATCATATTTTATAAAACTTTGTCCTATAAATCCATTACCACTTTCAATAATATTGCTAATAAACGAATCAGACTCTACTGTTAAACTTTCTTCAGTTTCTTTAATACGATTAAATTCATCAACTGCAATGATTGCATCTTTTTGGAAATACTCAATAATTGTCGAAGGTGTTTCATACATAAACGCTACTAAGCGACGTAGTATTTGATGATCAAAGTATGTACTTTCGAATAATTTAAAGCTTTCATACGTTTCTTTCAAATCATTGCGCACTGATTTATCTATTTTGGGTCTTGTATTTTCATATGCAGTTTTTAACTCTTCTTTAAGATGGCTGATCACTTCTTCAGTAATGATATAATCACTTGCAGTTGTGATATCGACTTCTTCAACATTATCTTTGGAACGCTGCGTTTCAACATCAAAATCCCGAATAGAATCAATTTCGGTATCAAATAGCTCAATTCTGATTGGTTCCCCAATTAGCGGAAAGATATCGATAATACCTCCTCGCAATGAGAATTCACCAATATGCGATACCACGGATTCCCGTTTGTACCCCATATTAACTAATTTGTTAAGAAATTGGTCCACATCGATATCCTCACCAACACGCAATGTCATTTGGTGATTTTGCCACATTTCAACAGGAGTTAACCACTTTTTCAAACCATTTAAAGGAACGATAAATAACCCTTTCTTACCTTGAGCTAACGCAGTTAAAGTTCTAATACGTTCACTCATCAGTTGAGGGCTTTGTGTTGAAAACTCTTCGGTCATAATATCTTGCACAGGATACTTATACAATTCTTCAGCATCTATAAATTGAAGTAAATCTGTTTCTAATTTATCTGCTTGGTATAAATTATTGGTAATTAATAATAACTGTTGATTACTTTGTGCATATTTTTCAGCAATCATCGTCACTTTAGCTGACGGGGAAAGACCAGTTACTAGTGTGTTTGCTTGTCCAAATACCTGATTAAGGTCTTGAAAATGATTATCTTCTTTTATAAGCGTTGTCAATATTGTCATTATTTCACTTCACCATTAAATTCATTCATAATATGGTCAAATCGTGATGTTTCAACAAACTTTTCAATTGCGCGTGCTGCGTGTTCGATAACTTTTTCCATCGTTACCATTTCATCATTTGAAAAGCGTTGTAAAACATAATCAGGTACCGTCATACCATTCGTTGGTCTTCCCACACCAATACGAATACGTTTAAATTGGTCTGTACCAAGCATTTTAATAATTGATTTCATACCATTGTGACCGCCCGCACTTCCTTTTTGTCTTAAGCGAACTTGTCCTTGTTCTAAATCTAAATCATCATATAAGACAATTAAATCTTCTGGATTAACATTGTAATAATCCATAATCGGTGCAACTGCTTCTCCTGACAAATTCATCATTGTCATTGGTTCGATAAATAACACTTTATCGCCGTTCATTCGTTCAATTGTATATGCACCTTTAAACTTTTGTTTATCTAATGAAAAATTATTTTTCTCTAAAATATAATCAACGACTTCAAAGCCGATATTATGTCTTGTAAGTTCAAAACGTTTACCTATATTACCTAGACCTACAATACATTTCATGCGTGTTTACCTCCAACATAATTGTTTCATTTATTATTATAATGACAACATCTATTTTCCGCCATTGCCATCAATTATCATTATTCTTTAGCTTAGTAAGTATGTATTTTAAAATCGAGTACATTAAAATTTTTATGATGTATCATTGTTGAGTTTAATGTCTTTTACTCACTAAAATTAATTAAACTTTATTACAAAGCAATAAAGTTTAATTAAGCTTTATAATAACACAAAAAGCACCATGCTTATATTAAAATAAGCACAGTGCTTGTTAAACAAAGTATAAAAACTTTAATGTAACAGATTAAAATTACTCTTCAGTTTTTTCTTCGTCTTCTTTGCTTTCGCCAACAACTTCTGGTTCTTCAGTTTGTTGTTCGCCTTCCATAGCTTCGATTTCTTCTTCAGTTGGTTCTTCAGTTGGAGCAACTACTGTTACTACTGATTCAGCTGAATCGTTTTCGATTTTGAAGTCGCCAGTTACTTTAACATCAGCAACAGTTAAGCTGTCGTTAATGTTTAATTCAGTAATGTCTACTTCGATTGCTTCTGGAATATTGTCTGGAGTAGCAGTTACTTCTAAGTTGAATAATGGTTGTTCAACTACGCCGCCTTCTTTAGCGCCTACTGCTTCACCAACTAATTGAACTGGTACTTCAACAGTACGTTCTTCACTCATATTGATTGCTAAGAAGTCAATGTGAGTAATTTGGTTTTTAAGTGGATCGAATTGGTAGTCTGCAACCATAACTTTGATAGTTTTAGAACCAACGCCTAATTCGATAACACCGTTACGACCTACTTCACGGATAACTTTGATGAATTCTACTTCATCAACTTTAACTGACACGTTTTTAGTACCGTAACCGTATACTACTGCTGGTACTTTACCAGATTTTCTTAATTGTTTAAGATCTGAACGTGTTTGTTTACCTTGACGGATGATTGACTTTAATGAAGCCATTCTCATTTCCACCTTTCATTTTTGCTCAAAACGAGCACCTCACTTACCCATCAACATCATCGTTGCTTGCAAGTGTTTATTTATTCGTATAATCACGAACGAAACTATTATACACGTTTGGAATATGTTCGTCAAACGCCTTTTAAATATTAGTCAAATAATACGCTAACTGATTCTCTTTCGTATACACGAATGATAGCTTGTGCGATTAAACCAGCAACAGATAATTCTTTAGTGTTAGATGGTTTGCGGTCTTCATCTAAATGAATTGAGTTTGTTACGATTAATTCTTTTATAGCAGAATTTTCGATACGTTCTTTAGCCGGTCCTGATAAAACAGGGTGTGTACAACAAGCATATACTTCTTTAGCACCTTTATCTTTTAATGCTTGTGCAGCTAAAGTGATTGTACCTGCTGTATCAATAATATCGTCAATAATAATTGCCGTACGTCCTTCAATCTCACCAACAATGTTCATCACTTCAGCAACATTTGGTCTAGGACGACGTTTATCTATAATTGCAATTGGAGTTTTTAAAATGTCAGCTAATTTACGTGCACGTGTAACACCGCCATGGTCTGGTGAAACAACGACACATTCTTCTGGGTTAATATTCGGATCATCTTTGAAATGTTTAGCAAGAATTGGCACACCCATTAAGTGGTCAATTGGAATATCAAAGAATCCTTGAATTTGTGGTGCATGTAAGTCTAACGCAATCATACGAGTTGCGCCAGCTGTTTCGATTAAGTTTGCAACTAATTTAGCTGTGATTGGCTCACGGCTACGGGCTTTTCTATCTTGTCTTGCATATCCATAATATGGCACTACAATATTGATTGTTGCTGCAGAAGCACGTTTACAAGCGTCAATCATAATTAATAATTCCATTAAATGTAGATTCACAGGATATGATGTTGGTTGAATAATAAATACGTCACAACCACGAATACTCTCTTCGATATTAATTTGAATTTCTCCATCACTAAAACGTTTAACTGAACATTTACCTAGTTCAATTCCTACTTGGTCAGCAACTTCTTGCGCTAATGCTTCGTTTCCTTTCAATGAAAAAATCTTTAATGACGAATTCTTATATTCATTATTTAACATTTATAGTCCTCCAATTATTTAATTACGCAATTACTATTATATATAAAATGTAACTCCATTACTATGCGAATCATTAAATCATAAAGATTACATTAATATTACATAGGATTATCCTTTTATCCTAGTCATTTTAAATACGTAAATGATTATTTCCTATATCCTTCTTTTGTTGTTTGTCTTGCTCTTGCCACAGCTAAACTGTCATTTGGTACGTCATCTGTGATTGTGGAACCAGCTGCCACCAATACATCATCACCAATTGTTACAGGTGCTACTAAATTAACATTGCAACCTACAAATGAATCTTTGCCGACGATAGTTTTAAATTTATTTTCACCATCATAGTTAACTGTAATCGTTCCGCAACCAATATTAGTACGTTCACCAATTACAGCATCGCCAATATAACTTAAATGTGAAACCTTGGCACCATCTTTAAGATCTGCTTTTTTAATTTCTACAAAATTTCCAACCTTAACATCTGCACCTAATTGCGCGCCTGGTCTCAATTGCGCAAACGGTCCGACCTTAGTATTCGCTCCTACGCTAGCATCATTAACAACAGACTGTTGAATACATGCACCATTTTCAATCGTACTATTGTTAATTTCAGAGTACTGACCAATAACAACATCTTCGCCAATTTCTGTACGACCATTAATTCGTACGCCTGGTTCAATGACTGTATCACTACCAATTGTAACGTCTGGACCAATATAAGTGCTGTCAGGATCGATGATTGTCACACCATTTAGCATGTGATAATGATTCGTACGACGTTGCATCGCCTTCTCAGCCTGACTAAGCATTACACGATCATTTACACCCATGATTTCTTCAACATCATTGGTACGATAGACTTCTACGATGCCGCCATCATTTAAAATTAACGACAATACATCAGGGAGGTAATATTCACCTTGCGCATTATCATTTTTCACTTGTGTTAATTTTTCAAACAACGTTTTATTATTAAACGCTAAAATACCTGAACTAATTTCATTAATATCCTTTTCAGCTTGCGTTGCATCTTTCTCTTCAACTATGCGTTCTAAACGACCTGACGCATTTCGAACGATTCTTCCGTATCCATATGGTTGTTGAATCGATGCAGATAATACAGTTGCTTGAGCATTAGCATCCTCATGATGCGCAATCAATGTTTCTAATGTTTCCTTTGTGATGAGCGGTGTGTCACCACATACAACGATCGTCGTACCTTCCTTGTCTTCTAAGTGTGATTTCGCCATTTGCACTGCATGCGCAGTACCGAGTTGTTCCTCTTGAAAACTGTATAAAGAACGCTCGCCTAAATGTCCTTTTACACTTTCAGCACCATGTCCTACGATGGTTACAACTTGATCGACACCAGAGCCTTTCACACTTTCCAATACATGTTCGACCATAGGTTTCCCAGCAACCTCGTGTAGCACTTTATACTTTTTAGATTTCATTCTTGTGCCTTTACCTGCTGCCAAAATTATCGCGTGTCTTCGCATGAACATTAACCCCCATTAAATTTTACACTTCGTCATTATTATAATTTAATCTGCAATACTCTTTCAACATATAAAAGGCATTGTTTTTAATTCGTTGTAATTTTAAAAACAACTTTTTTCTTACTTCAAAAATACGAGCATCATTCAAACGCAATTTTTATCAGCAATGAATCAATAATTTTCATATCATCATAATCTGTTAACATATATATTTATTAACCTTTCATTAAAAATAAAAAAACATTAATACAAACTAAAAAACTGCCGACAAAGCTTTATGCTTTATCGACAGTATCAAATCAACTTATTGCAAATGTATTACATCGCTAAATATAAAATTGATTAAGCTTCTTCTGAATCTTCTGATGTAGCGTTTTTATCTGGTACTACTTCATCTGTTTCATCATATACTTTCATCACTGCATCTTGAATTTCTTGTCTCATATCTGAATTAATAGGATGCGCGATGTCGCGGAATTCACCATCTGGTGTACGTTTACTTGGCATTGCAACGAACAAGCCAGAGTTTCCTTCAATTACACGTAAATCATGAATTACGAAAGCTTCATCTAATGTAATGGAAACGAGTGCTTTCATTCGTCCATCTGTTTGTATTTTTCTAAGTCTTACATCTGTCACTTTCATGTAGTGAGCCCCCCTATAGTATATATCTCTCTGTTTTATTTAGAAGCTTGATTAAACATATTAATCGAAAATTATAATTCCTTAATTTTACTTACTAATTCAATTTCTACTTTCACATCTTTTGGCAAACGCGCAACCTCTACACAACTACGCGCTGGCTTGTGTTCATTAAAATATTGACCATACACTTCATTTATTTTTTGGAAATCATTCATATCTTTAATGAAAATGGTCGCTTTCGCAACAGAATTCAAATCAGATCCTGCTTCTTCCAAAACAACCTTTAAATTTTCTAAAACTTGCTTTGTCTGTGCTTGAACATCAGCGCTTACGATTTCTCCATCAACATTCAATGGAATCTGACCAGAAGTATAAACCATACCATTCACAACTGTTGCATGCGAATATGGTCCAAGTGCTTCCGGTAATCTTGTTGTGTTAATGATTTTCATAATACTAAAACTCCTTTTATGAAAACTTAGATAAACTGTTGCCAGGTTCTACGTTAAACTCTTGATTATATTCATCTACATCAGATAATTTCACTAAGGAAGTATAATCTTCAATCAATCTTTGTTTAACTTCTTTTGATTCTACAAGTACTGATACCCCTTTTACATGGGCTTTAAACTCATTCATTAAATTCATAACACCATTAATAGAGCCACCAGCCCTCATAAAATCATCGACAACTAAAACATTTGAATTTTCTGCTAAAGTTCTCTTCGAAAGTACCATTGTTTCTATTTTTCTTGAAGATCCTGAAACGTAATTAATTGAAACTGTAGAACCTTCAGTCACCTTGTTGTCTTTTCTAATCACTACTACTGGTAAATTTAAAATATTAGCAACCGCATTTGCCAATGAAATACCTTTTGTCGCAATGGTAACAACAGCATCTAATTTTTCTTCCATGTAAATACTGGCAATTAACTTACCAACTTTGTTTAGTAGCGATGGATTACCTACCAAATCTGATAAAAATAAATATCCGCCAGGTAACAAACGTTCTTTCTCTTCTAATAGAGTAATGACCTCATTAACAACTTCAGTCGCCTCTTCTTTACTCATCATTGGTTTATACGTAACACCACCACTTGCGCCAGCAGTAGTAATTACTGTACCTAACTTTTCTTTTTGGAATGTATTTTTTATAATTTGGACATCTTCACTTATTGAAGACTTCGCCTGTTTAAATTTTTTCACAAAAAAAGTTAATGGAATCAATTTATTCGGATGGTTCATCAAATATTGCGTCATAAAAACAATTCTCTCGCTTCGTTTATATCTCATCTTTTCAACCCTTCTATCCTAATAGTCTAACTAAGTACACTTCATTACAACAACCGTTAACTGCATTATAAATATTTTTTGCTTGGCTTTCTTTTCGTGCTAGCCCATACACAGTCGGTCCGCTTCCACTCATTAACGCACCATCTGCACCACTTTTCAACATATTATTTTTTAATTTATCGATTTGTGGGTGTTTTGAAACAGAAATTGGCTCTAATCGATTAGACAAACTTTGACATAATTGTTGATAATCTCGATTTTCTAAGGCCTCATAACACATTTTCGTATGTACGTCGTAACGCTTATCTAAATTGATCAACTTAAATATATCTGGTGATGATATGCCTAAGTTTGGTTTAGCAAGAATCACCCAAGCTGAAGGTGGTTTATTTAAAAACTCGATTTTCTCTCCTCTTCCAGTACATAGTGCAGTTTTATTATAAATACAAAACGGAATATCTGTCCCAATTTTACTGCCTAGTAGAGCCAATTCTTCCAAACTCGCCCCTATATCAAAAAGTCGATTCAATCCTCTTAAAGTTGCTGCTGCATCAGCCGAACCTCCAGCTAAGCCAGCAGAAACAGGTATTTCTTTATCGATAGAAATTGTTACACCTTGCTTTAGTTGATATTGCTCAATAAATAGTTGCGCTGCACGATATGCGAGATTTTTATGATTAGAAGGCACATAATTATGTTCAATCTCAACAACTATCTTTCGATCTTTTCTTTTATGAAAAGTTAAACGATCATTTAAATCAACTGTTGTCATTATCATTTCAATCTCATGATAGCCATCATTTCTTTTAAAAAGTGTATCGAGCGTAAAATTAATTTTGGCTGGTGCCGTTTCATATATCATTTTCCGCCCTCTTTTCGTTATCTTAATATGATGATTTTAACATAAAGAGAATTAATATTTGACATTTTAATTTGTTTTTTAGTGTTTTTTTAATAAAAAAGTAATTTTCTCCATCTAATTACTTAGTATTTACTTGTATTTGTGTTTATAAATACAATTATCCATTTACTGAAAAATCTATAAGCGAAACATCAGTGTTAAACATTTTGTAAATAAAAAGAGTATTGAACATAATGCCCAACACTCAAATAATTATCATAATATTTACTTCTTATACTAAGAAACGTCTAACATCTCTATATGTCTTATTTAGTGTGCAATTGATTCGTGATGATTATCCTCTTCAAATGAAACTTGAACATTTTCAGTTAACACATCAGTGTATGTATAAGATACTCTCTCAAAGTTGTGTTTGTCTTGATCTAACTCAACAATGAAAACTGACGGATATGTTTCTTTTAAAATTCCAGAACGTTTTATTGTTTTCTTACGGCCTCCATTGGCTTTCAGTACAATACGATTTCCTACATGACAATCAATAGAATTTTTGATGTCCAAAATTGATTTTGGCATATTGCTCCACCTCGCTACAAGTTACATAATACCATATTTGCAGCGTTTTCGTCAAACAAAATTTAAATTTTAACAATAGTGCTTTGCTTTGTCAATCATTTAATTTTCTAATTGAGGGAATTTTTTCTTTTCTTCATACAATTTAGCAAAATCTTGAATAGATAGCGTTTCACCGCGACGTCTTGGATCAATACCTGCTTGTTCCAACCATTGTAAAATCACTTCTTTGTGTTGTTTACCATCTTTAAAATAATTTTGATAGTTATTGTTAATTGTCTTTCTTCTTTGTGCAAATGCTGCTTTTGCTAACTTAAAGAATGCTTCCTCGTTATCTACTGTTACTAACGGTTCAGTTCTCTGCATCAGTTTTACAACTATTGAATCAACATTAGGTGGTGGCATAAATACAGATTTAGGTACCGTTAATACTTTACTAGTCTCTGTATAGTATTGTACGACAATTGATAACGAACCATATGCTTTTGAACCTACTTCAGCATTTAAGCGTTCGCCCACTTCTTTTTGCATCATCACCACGTAGCCATCAATTGGTATATCTTGTTGCATCAAATTTAAAAGTATCGGCGTTGTAATGTAATACGGTAAATTCGCGACAACCATTATTTTTTCGCAGTCTTGTAAATGGTTTTCAACTGCTGCTTTAATATTTGCTTTTAAAATATCTTCGTTAATCACTGTCACATTATCATATGGTGATAATGTGTCCTTAAGTACAGGTATTAAGCGTTGGTCTATTTCAAATGCCAATACTTTTTTAGCGTGTTTCGCCAACTGTTCAGTTAATGACCCCATACCAGGTCCAATTTCAATAACACCAGTACGTTCATCAATATTACTTGCATCGATAATATTATTTATAATATTAACGTCTATTAAAAAGTTCTGACCTAAACTTTTCTTAAAATTAAATCCATATTTATCTAATAATGCTCGTGTTCGAGATGGCGTTGCAATATCTTTATTATCCAACTGATTCACTTCCTTATTCATCTTTTAAAGCTTGCCTTACATCTGTTTCCGTATAACCAAAAGCATTTAACTTCTTCAATAATTGCTTTCCGTTTGAGTGACCAATTCGTAATTTCCTACTTAAAATTTCACGACGACGTCTAGCATCTTTACCGACAATTAGTCCTAACTCAATTAACACGGTTTTATCAATTGACTCATATGCTTCTTCAAATGGTGAACTCACATGCATTAACGCTTCCTTTATATCTTCTAATTCAGCATGTTCAACACCGATTTTTCCTCTTTTATTTTTAGCTTTGTCTCTATCAATATATGCGTGTTTAACACCTTTTACATGCTCCGTAATTGTACTTCTAATTTTATCTCCAGGAAAATCTGGATCTGTCAGTACAATGACACCACGACTTTGTTGTGCATTTCTAATTACTTCCAAAGTTTGCTCATTGATTGCACTGCCATTTGTTTCAATCGTATCACATTCTACAGCTCGTTTAACACGTTCAGTATCATCTCGACCTTCAACAACAATAAACTCATTGATTTTCATTTAAAACGCCTTTCTCTACTATAAAGTTTTTAATACTAAAAACTATCTTTTTTCAATCCATTCAACTGCATTAATATTTTAATTTAAAAAAGTGAGAAAGAACCATAGCATATTAAACGAATATAGCATCGTTTACATTTATGGCGGTGATCTTTCTCACTTTTAACTTTATGAATTTAAATTAAACAATTTCTCTGCATTTTTAGTTGTTTGTTCGCACACTTCTTCATAAGATAAGCCTTTTAATTCAGCAATTTGTTCAGCTACTAAAGTTACTCTCGCCGGTTCATTTCGCTTCCCTCTATACGGATGTGGCGAAAGATACGGTGCATCGGTTTCAACTAGCAAACGCTCCATTGACACATGCTTAGCAACTTCTTTAGGCTGTTTAGCATTTTTAAATGTCACAGGTCCTCCTAATGAAATATAAAAATTCAGCTTATTAGTTACAATATCTGCAATTTCTGGAGAACCACTAAAGCTATGCATAATCCCGCCTACCTCTTCAGCATGCTCCTCCAATAAGATATCGATACAGTCTTGAGTTGCTTCACGGTTATGAATGATAATTGGTAACTTCAAACGCTTAGCTAAAGCAATTTGCTTTCTAAAAACTTCCTTTTGAACATCTGCAGGAGATTTATCCCAGTGATAATCTAATCCCATTTCACCAATACCAATCACTTTTGGATGCTGAGCTAAAGATTCAATCCATTCCAAGTGTTCTTCTGTAAAATCAATTGCGTCAACTGGATGCCAACCGATAATGCCATATAAAAAATCATACTCATCGATTAATTTCATCGCGCGTTCAATTGTCGATTTGTTAAAACCAACTACAAACATACGATCAACACCTGCTTCTCTAGCACGTGTAATCACTTCACTCAAATCATCATCGTATTGCTCATCATTTAAATGGACATGTGTATCGATTAACATAATTATCTCTCCTAATTTTTAAAAATACAGTTATTTAATCACTGCACCATTTGGAATTGCACTTGGTAAACTTACTAAGGTTAATACACCATCTTTTTCAGCAGATAATATCATACCTTCAGATTTTTGTCCCATTAATTTAGCTGGTTTCAGGTTAGTAACAACTGCTACTTTTTTACCAATAATATCATCTGGTGTATAGAATTTGGCAATTCCTGATACAATTTGTCTTTGTTCAGAATCTAAGTCTACTTGAATTTTTAAAAGCTTATCTGACTTCTTAACATGTTCAGCATCAATAATCGTTGCTGCCTTAATTTCAACTTTATCAAAGTCTTTAATATCAATTTGAGGTTTGCTAGGAATCTCTTCTTTTTCCTCTTCAGTAGCAGGCGGTTGCATTGATTCTTTGATATATGCAATTTCCGCTTCGCTATCCAATCTTGGGAAAATAGGTTTAGGTTGCCCAGTAACCATAATTGACTCAGTAAGCACACCATATTGCTCTAAACTACTAAATTCCATAAATTGAGGATTGTTTATGTTCAATTGTTCAAAAATCTCTTTCGGCGCATGTGTTAAGAATGGACGTAATAATACAGCTGCATAACGAATATTTTCAACTAAGTGAGCCATTACATTGCCTAACATATCTTTTTGGCTATCGTCCTTAGCTAATACCCAAGGCGTTGTTTCGTCAATATACTTATTAGTTCTACTAATAAACTTCCATACCGTAGATAATGCCACAGAAAATTGCAAACTTTCCATGCTTTCAGTGTAGCTTTTCACTGTTTCTAAAGCCATAGCTTCCATTTCTTCATCTAATTCATGAAGTGGACCTTGATACGCTGGTAATTCGCCATCAAAGTACTTATTAACCATAGAAATCGTACGGTTTACTAAGTTACCTAAGTCATTTGCTAGATCGAAATTTGTACGCTCAACAAATGCTTCAGGTGTAAATACGCCATCTGAACCAAATGGTAATTCACGCATTAGATAATAACGTGTAGCATCTAAACCATAGCGATCAATTAAAATATTAGGGTCTACGACATTACCTTTAGATTTACTCATTTTTCCATCTTTCATCAAAATCCAACCATGTGCGAAGACTTTTTTAGGTAACGGTAAGTCTAATGCCATCAATAAAATAGGCCAAATAATTGAGTGGAATCGCACAATTTCCTTAGCCATTAAATGAATATCTGCTGGCCAGTATTTGTTAAATAGTGACTCATCATCTGATAAATAGCCTAATGCTGAAATATAGTTAACTAACGCATCAATCCAAACATAAACAACATGTTTTGGATTAGACGGAACATGGACACCCCAGTTAAATGATGTACGAGAAACAGCCAAATCAGCAAGTCCTGGTTTAATGAAGTTGTTAATCATTTCATTTTTTCTTGATGGTGGTTGTATAAAATCTGGATTTTGGTCATAGAATTCTAATAGACGGTCTGTATATTTACTAATATTAAAGAAATAACTTTCTTCTTTAACTAGTTCAACTTCGTGTCCAGAATCTGGACTTTTGCCACCAATAATTTTACCGTTTTCGTATTGTGGGTCTACTAATTGTGACTCTGTATAGTATGTTTCATCCGGAACAGAATACCAACCTTCATATTCACCTAAATAGATATCACCTTGCTTTAATAAACGTTCAAACACTTGCTCAACGACATGTTTATGACGTTCTTCAGTTGTTCTGATAAAATCATCATTTGAAATTTCAAGCTTAGCCCACAATTGTTTAATTCCAGCAATCATCTCATCCAAATATTCAATTTCTGTCTTACCAGCTTTTTGAGCTTTTTCTTGAATTTTTTGACCGTGTTCATCCGTTCCAGTCAAATAACGAACATCATATCCTTGCATTCTCTTATATCTTGCAATAACATCTCCAGCCACTGTAGAATATGCATGTCCTATATGTAAATTCCCACTAGGATAGTATATTGGGGTTGTTATATAAAATGTTTCTTTAGCCATAACTGTTCCTCCTCGTAATGTCTCACTTCAAATAATATCTAAGATTTCTATGCATTTCAACGGACGCGAACATTTATCTCGTCATCTCATTTTCATCTTATTCAATGTTAAGGTATTTATTACTTTCAATGTATTTATTTTACATTAAAAAACGTCGATGTCATCATTTTTTTATCATAGTCAACATCATTTTATCAGTATCAATGCAAAATGATAACTTACCATTTAAAATTACAGCTTGCGTTTATAAAATCGTTTAAAATTTCATATAATCGATAAAGTAATTAATTTATTTGATGATAAATATTATATACTTCATTCGTTTTAAGTTGTCGTTCTTCAGCAACTTTTTTAATAGCTTGTTTTGGTTTCATCTGTGAAGTTTGAATATAATGATCAACATGCTCATTGATAGATAAATCATCAAACCACGATATCTCATTGTTCGCTTTAGCACCCTCAATCAAGATAACGAATTCGCCTTTCAATGGTACATCGCCTTGCTGAATCAATGCTTGTAATTGTGTTACATCATCAGTTACAATTTGTTCGAACTTCTTAGTCAATTCACGCCCTAGTGATACTTGTCGTGTTGCATCTATCTTTGCAATTGTTTTTAATGTATCTGTCACACGATGCGGTGATTCGTATATAATTAATGTGCTATTTTCATGCATACGTTGCTCTAATACAGCACTTTTTTCTTTCTCTTTTCGTGGCAAAAATCCTAAAAATGTATATACATATGAAGGTAATCCACTAGCCATCAAAGCCGTCAGCCCAGCATTAGGTCCAGGCACAGTCTCTACTTTAATATTAGCTTCTCTGGCTGCCACTACTAATTCGTATCCAGGATCACTAATTAAGGGCAATCCAGCATCAGATACGAGCGCAACGTCAAGACCTAATTCTAACTGTTCAATGATAAAAGCAGTCTGCTTATCCTTGTTATGTTCGTGATATGACTTTAATGGAGTTGGAATATCATAATGATTACACAGCTTACTAGTTACTCTAGTGTCTTCACAAGCAATCATATCAACACGTTTCAATACATCAACTGCTCTATAAGTAATATCTGCTAAATTACCAATTGGTGTGCCCACTAAATATAATACAGCCATACTATCGCTCCTTAATTAATCGCAATTTCTTTTGTCTGGTATAAGTTTTAATTTCATATTCACGCTTCAATGCTTCAGACTTTGTCTCATACATTTCTTGATAAACTAAATGCACCGGACGTCTTACTTTCGTATATTTGGCTCCTTGACCTCGGTTATGTTTTTCAACACGTGCATTAACGTCTTTAGCGTATCCTGTATATAAACTTCCATCACTACATTTTACAATATATACAAAATGACTATCCATAATATACTTCCTTCATTTCTTCGCTATAATTACCATCTTCATTATAAATATAAAATGGGGGCATGATTTCTAAACCTTGATTTCCACCTTTTCGACCTTCTACTACTATCGTTTGTGCTGATTTCCCTACTTTACTATATATAAAAACGACTTTCTTAGGTTCAATATTCACTTTTCTCATTTCAAACAAGACATCCATTAGTCTCTCTGCACGATGTACCATGTTTAGCCTGCCACCTTCTTTTAATAAATGACGGGCTGCAATCATGCAATCTTCAAGTGTACACATAATCTCATGTCTCGCTATCTTATGTGCTTCTTTTTGATGTTGGTGTTGCTGATTCTCTTTAAAATAAGGCGGATTACACGTTACTAAAGTATATTGTGAAGGTTTAAATACTTTAGTAACGTTTTTCAAATCCATGTGATGCATTGTTAAATATTCATCAACATCATTGAATTGAAATGTGCGTCGCGCCATATCGACAAGTGTTTTTTGAATCTCAACACCTTCTATATGTCGTGGATGTTTCGCAAACAATAACAAGGGTATCACCCCATTGCCTGAACATAAGTCCAACACTATATCTTTTGTTCTAGGTTTTGTAAAATGCCCTAACAACAAAGCATCCGTTGAAAACGAAAAAACATCATCATTTTGAATAATACTAAAATCTTCTTTGATTAGTTGATCAAATCGTTCATTCTCTTTTAACATTTTTAACTCCTATGAAGACAACCTTTTTCTATTGAGTAATTGAAATCTCTTTTTATATTATATGCCTATCTACATTCGATGTATTTTTGACTTTTAACAGCTACATTTTATAACTAATGATACTGCGTGCACACTTAATAATAACATTTAGTACCGCTATCTCTTATGCAATCACCAAAACTTTATACACAATTAAAGCCTGAAACATGCATTGTCTCAGACTTATCCAAACCATATTCATTTATAATTATAACACTATTTGAGTGTGCTTGATTAATCACTTAAAACTTCTAAACAGAACAGACAATCTTCACCATGTCGATGTTTTCCAAATAATTCGCCTTTACAAATATGAAATCCTTCTCCATACAATATAGCCAAATTATCTTTACTTGGTAATGGCTTTTTCACAGCTTTTGCTGGTTTTGAATTCGCAGTATCAATAGTAGTTGGTTCATCATTGCCCAACACCTTTTTCAAATTATCATTTTCAAGTTGAAGCGCTACATTTTCTTCTACTAATTCAACTGCAAGTGCCTTTAATTCTGAAGTTTCCTTTGAAAGTTGATTGACATTCATTTCTAAACGCATTATTTTTTCAAATATTTCATTGCGATCCAAATGTAATAATGCCTCCTTAATGCATAGTTTCTATTTCTTCTAATTTATATTCAAGTGGCTGTTCATGTCCCTCAAGCTTCACCTGCATAGAAATGTCTAATATATTTAAAGCAACTACTTTCCCGTTACCATCAGGCGTTTCAATTGCTTCACCGATATCAGGTAATTGTGCACGTACTTCCTCATAGTAGTCATTTTCATATTTTAAACAACACATCAAACGACCACATGCACCGGAAATTTTAGTTGGATTTAATGATAAATTTTGATCCTTAGCCATCTTAATCGATACTGGTTCAAAATCCCCTAAAAATGTAGAACAACATAACGACCTACCACAAGGTCCGATACCGCCAAGCAATTTGGCTTCATCCCTTACACCAATTTGTCTCAACTCGATACGTGTTTTTAAATGTTGCGCTAATATTTTTACTAATTTTCTAAAATCAATACGATCATCCGCCGTAAAATTAAAAATAACTTTCGATTTATCTAATGTATATTCGCAATTGACTAAACGCATGTCCAAACCTTGTTCTCTTACAATGTCTTTACATAGTATTAATGCATTTTCAGCATCTCGTTCATTACAATTAAATTTATCAATATCTTTGTCATCAGCAATGCGAATAATATTTTTAAGAGGTAACACAACATCCTCTTCAGCAATATCCATTAATGGATTTTTAACAATACCTATCTCTATGCCTCTTTTAGATTCGACAACTACCCAGTCATCTATATCTACTTGTATATCATTAGGTGTATAATATTCTAATTTTCCCGCTTTTTGAAACTGAACACCTATTACATTTGGCATCTAACTCACACCCTTAATTACGATTTGTTCAAATACAAGCGTTGGATTTACATTTTGATTCAATTTCTTATGTGCTTCCGTCAGTTGATCAAACATCAAAATTAATTGATTAAACGACAACTTTTGCGCATATTGATCAATATCATTTTTTAAATCACTATATATTTGTTTATCCTCTACATTTACCTTTGTATGTATGATATCTTCGAAGAAACCATTCACAGCTGCAATAGTTAAAGATTGCAGTTTTTTATTTTTAGCCTGTTTCAATAAATCAATAATACCTATAAGTGCCATTGGCTTATTAGTAAGCAACAATTCACACCAACGTATAACTGATTTCCTTAATGCTAATAAATCAAATTCTTCATTTAAAGCCATTGCATTATCTATTTGCGTAGTATAAGTACTAATCATTTCAGCTACTGGCTTAGACATGTCTTGTTCAACTAATCTATTTATAAACTTTTCTTTATCAATAGGCTTGAAATATACATGCTGACACCTTGAATGGATTGTGTCTAAAATTTGCTCAGGTTTTGTAGACAATAAAATAGCAATCGTATTGTCCGGTGGTTCTTCAAGAAATTTCAAGATACTGTTTTCCCCTTGAACAGTTAACTTTTCAAAGTCTTCAATGATGTACACTTTATTTGTGCTTTCTATAGGAAGTTGATTCATATGACGCACAAGTTGTTCAACTTGTTCTTTCTTAATTGCATTCTCAGTTGTTGATATATACATAAAGTCTGGATGATTATATGTACTAACCTTTGTTTCACATTGACTATCTGTTTGACATAAAATAAGCTTTGCAAAATTAATCGCAACTTGTTTCATCGTTTGTGCATCATCACCTTCAAATAAATAGGCATGCGATAATTTATTTGAATGATATGCATTCGTCAATTGTTGCTGTTCATCCATTCATTACAAACTCCCTTTTGCTTTTATATAAAAAGGTTGCCAAAGAGCAACTAATTACTGCAACAATAGCGACCATGATTTGTGATTATTTTTAGAACCACAAAAATCAAATCTATTGGCATCTGAACTAGTCGCAGTCAAGCAACCCAAAATTGTTAATAACTTATTAATACACTATTTTAAGTATCTCTAATTGATGATTGTATTATAGAATTAAAATTGATGGAATGCATCAACTGGCATAACAAATACAGTAGCACCGCCAACTTCAACTTCAACTGGATATGGAATGTACGAATCCGCACTGCCTCCCATAGGTGTAATAGGTGAAACCAACTGTTCTCTATTACCACACGTTTGATTAATCACAGACAATATTTCATCTACACGGTCATCATTGACACCACATAAGAATGTTGTATTACCTGCTCTTAAAAACCCACCTGTTGTTGCCAATTTTGTTGCTCTAAAGTTATTTTTAACAAGTTGATCTGCAAGTTCCTGACTATCTTGATCTTGTACGATCGCTATAATCATTTTCATTTTATAACACCTCTTCTAACAATTATATCATATCTTTTCTAAATATTTGATGATAGTTTGATACGTGTCTTCAACAACATTTTCAAGAGGTTGATCTGCATTAACGCTTTTGAACCGTTGTGATTCATTATGAATGATTTCTTGGTAACCTTCAATTACTTTTTCGTGAAACTTTAAATCTTCTTGATCTAATCTATTTTGATCTCTTGAATTTTTAATAATACGTTCGCGGCCTACTTCAGCACTAACATTCAAATAAATCGTCAAGTCTGGATATAATCCATTTATTGCAAATTCGTTTAATGCTCTTACTTCTTCAACGCCAATCCCTCTAGCATAACCTTGATAAGCTAATGAACTATCGATATAGCGATCACACAACACAACCTTACCTTCTTTTAAAGCTGGTATGACCTTTAATACAAGATGTTCTCTTCTAGATGCAGCAAATAACATTGCTTCAGTTCTAATGTCCATATCATTGCCTTCTAATACAATTTTACGTATTTCTTCACCAGTAGGAACGCCGCCCGGTTCTCTTGTCATAATGACATCATAATCTTTTACTAATCTATGGTAAACTTTATTAATTACAGTTGTTTTTCCAGAGCCTTCTGGGCCCTCAAAAGTTATAAAAGCTGACATTTTATTCATCCTCAACTAAAATTTTATTATTTTTAATTCCTTCAACTATCATTCCAGTTTCCAGATATTCATTTACCAATTCTATCATATTTTCAGTTATTGTTTCTCCTTTGAAAATAATAGGAATCCCTGGCGGATACGGGACAATATGTCGCGCCAGAACTTTACCTTTTGCCTTTTTCAAATCACACCAAGTAACATATTCAAAGCGTTTTGGTTTATAGTTACCTTCAGTTGTTAAAAGTTGTGTTTGTTTAACTTTAGAAACTGATTTTTTCGGTAAAATCATATCTTCAATTTTACGTAAAAGCGAATCAAATAAATACGTATCATCATGATGCCATAACGGCAATATTGCTAAAGCTTGATAGTCGTCTGCTAACTCTAAATAGATATGTGCATTCATAAACCAACTTTGAATATCATGTCCTGTAAAGCCATCATATTTTATCAACAACTTCAACGGATCATCAACTTGAAGCATTTCAAAACCTTTATTCTCCAAACATTCGATTAATTGTGCTCTCTTATCAAAAAACACGGTACTATCATATGTTTTATAGAACTGGGCAGCTGACTCTAAACTAGCCATAATCAAATACGAAGGACTAGATGTTTGGAAGTAGCTTAGATATTCTATAATAGTTTCTCTATAAGGTGCATTTTTATGAATATAAAGTACCGAGCCCATCGTTAAAGCTGGTAACGTTTTATGAAAAGATTGAACAACATAGTCAGCTTGATAATTTAATGTAGAATCTGGAAATCCTTGCAATCCAAAGTGCGCGCCGTGTGCTTCGTCAATGAGTACAGGAATATTTAATTGGTGCAAAGATTTGATAACCTCTTCTACATTAAATGTTTCACCGTAATAGTTAGGATAAGTCAACACAGCAAGTTTGTGACCGTCATTATTCAAACGGCTTAAATTAACTTTATTATAATGATTCGTTAACGGACTTTGATGCGTTTCAATAAAATGCCCTTCTTGTTGGCTAATATCGAGCGCATGTAATACAGATTTATGTACATTTCTTGCCATTAAGATATCGCCTTTTTTCTGTGAAAAAGACTGGATGACAGATAATATTCCTGAAGTGGTGCCATTCACTAAGAAATAAGCATCATAATCTGAATGTTTCTCCACCTGCTTCATACTTTCCAAAATGACTTCTTCAGGATGATGTAAATCATCTAATCCAGGTATTTCAGTTTTATCCATTGTCATTGATAATTGAGATAAATGACCGATAGTCATATTTTTATGACCCGGAACATGCAAAGAAATCGCTTCTTCTTGATTTAAACTTTCTAATTTATTTAAAATAGGTTGCTTCATGATATACGCTTCCTTTATTTACACTGTTTTGGAATTAGTTACTTTCAAAAGTATTAATTATATAGTAACACTTCTTTGACAAAAGTTAGTGTTACTTATGCAATAGCTTGTCTATTGTATAATAATTAATTTCCTTTTTGTATTTCGATTTAAAAAATATTAGACATAAAACCTAAAAACAGCAGTAAGATGATTTATGATTAAAAACTATCTTACTGCTGTTCACTTTTTATAATACTTCTGAATGTCTTCACTTATACTTCTAGTCACAGATTTAAACAATCAAAAGTGCACATTATTAAAATATCATTTCCAAAACTCAATGCGGCTCATCGCATCCATTTCTTGCCTAGCAACGTTCTACTCTAGCGGAACGTAAGTTGGCTACCATCGTCGCTAAAGACCTTTCTTGACTTGTGACAATTGCTTGCTTCTTTCCTCTTTTTCGGCTCTCACTTACTCATTTAGCTCTACTAAACTCGTTGCGCTCTTTTCTCGTTTCGTCAGATTCAAACGTTTTCACTTCGCCAAGCCATTTTTCTTTGTGTTTGCTTTTTATTTTGATGTTTTAGACATAAAAAAAGAGACCTCACGGTCTCAATGCGGCTCATCGCATCCATTTTTGCCTGGCAACGTTCTACTCTAGCGGAACGTAAGTTGGCTACCATCGTCGCTAAGAACCTTTCTTGACTTGTGACAATCGCTTGCTTCTTTCCTCTCCTTCGGCTCTCGCTTACTCATTTAGCTCT
>NZ_JACVZN010000028.1:0-37920 GCF_017151895.1 Staphylococcus sp. EG-SA-15
GTAAAATTACATGTTAATACGTAGTATTAATGGCGAGACTCCTGAGGGAGCAGTGCCAGTCGAAGACCGAGGCTGAGACGGCACCCTAGGAAAGCGAAGCCATTCAATACGAAGTATTGTATAAATATAGAACAGCAGTAAGATATTTTCTAATTGAAAATTATCTTACTGCTGTTTTTTAGGGATTTATGTCCCAGCCTGTTTTACATGCATCTGAATCTCTAATTTTAAAAAAATATGAATATAAATAAGACAGTAAAAATTAAATTTCAGTTGTTGCAATTTCTTCATCTGTAGGTACATCATCGTTAAGGCCAACAAGTGCTTCAGAAACATTTCGTGAATGATAACCGATACGTTCAAGAACACCAATCATATCGATATATAGTAATCCGCCTTTTGTTGTACATTCACCACGATTAAGGCGTTTAATATGACCTTTGCGTAGTTTATGTTCAATATTAAATGATTCTCTACTACGTTCTACAATTTCATCTTTTTTCGTTTTGTCATAAACATCTAACATGTCGATGGCTTTATCAAATGACTCAGCAACATGGTTGAATAATTTATCCATACCGCGTTGTGCATCTTCTGTAATGCGAATATCTTCATCATGTTGGCGTTTTAATTGAGCGACATACTCTTCTGTTAGCTCTGCTACTTTTAAAATAGAGCGATTGACATCAAACATAACTGCTAAACGCTCAACGTCTGCCTTCGTAATGGCTTTTGTAGAAATTCTAACTAAATAATTTCGAATGCTATCATTGATTGTTTCAACAGCTTGGTGCTTTTGTTCAAGCTTTTTGATCAATTTTTTATCGTCTTTTGTAATTTCGCGAATGTCTTCAAACATCGTTAAGACAATCTGACCCACATTTTGTAATTCTTTTTGAGTTTCTTGTAATGCAACACCAGGTGCGTGATAAACAAGATCTTTGTTTAAGTGCTGAGGTTTATAGTCATCAGCAATATCTTTACCTGGGACAAGCTTTGTAACTATCCATGCTAAACCTGCTACAAATGGTAATTGAATCAAAGTATTTGTTATGTTGAAGATACCATGTGATACTGCAATCGTCATCGCTGGTTTTAAGTGCCATACATCTTGTAACAAACTAATCAAATGAATCACAACTGGCAAGAAAATTGTGAAGATAATTACCCCGATTAAGTTAAAGATGACGTGTACAAGCGCCGCACGTTTTGCAGCGATTGAGCCGGCTAAACTAGCTAAGATAGCTGTAATCGTTGTACCAATGTTATCGCCTAGTAACACAGGGATTGCTGCGTTTAAGCTGATTAAATCTTGTTGATAAAATTCTTGTAAAATACCAATCGTCGCACTTGAACTTTGAACTAGTGCTGTTAACCCTGCGCCGACAATGACAGCAAGTATTGGATTTGATGACATATCAAGCATTAATTGTTTAAATCCATCTAATGATGCTAAAGGTTTAACGGCATCACCCATAAATTCTAGACCGAAGAATAGAGAACCGAAACCGAATAGTATGCGGCCAATGTTATTGATTTTAGAGCGTTTAAAGAAAAAGATTAAAAATGCACCTAATGCTAAAATTGGCATTGCATATTCGCCTAAATCTATACCGATAATAAATGCAGTTACCGTTGTTCCGATATTAGCACCCATTATCACTCCAATGGCTTGTTTCAATGTCATAAATCCAGCTGTTACCAGTCCGATTGTGATAACTGTCGTACCTGAACTACTTTGTATTAAAATAGTTACAACGATACCTGCAATAACACCTAATACTGGATTTGATGTAAATTTGTTTAAAATATCTCGTAGCCTGTCTCCTGCTGATGCTTGAAGCCCGTCTCCCATGATTTTTAAGCCGTAAAGGAAAATACCTAAACCACCTAAAAAGGAGAAAATGACTTCTGTAACCGACATTTCCATTATTTCACCTCAAATAAGCTTTATATTTAGATTATCGCTTATAATTGTAAATTTAATGTTAAGATTAGGTAAAATTATTTAACAATATATGTTATTTGTATATGACTTGTAAAATATCGTCACTTATTATGTAAATTTTCAGTGTGAAATGGCAGGTTTGCAATCACTTGTTTAACAAAATGATGCAATCAATCATGTAATTATGTTTCATCAAAAAATCATGAGAGTGGGATAACGAAATAAAGTTTGTAATCATATCACTTCTATCCCACTCCATGATTTGAAATCACCATATAGACAGATTTAATGTGCCTCGTTATAATAATTTGTGTTCTTTTAATAATGACTCAATGTACGTACCTTTTATCTTTTTAAGGAATCCTGCTAATGCGAGTTTTTGCATTTTCGAATCTTTAGTAATCTCGCGCAAATCTTGATGGTCATTCAGTTCGTATACGGCATCCATTAAGACGCGAAGATCAAATGTACTATTGATGACCTCTGGAATACCACGATCTATATTTAGTAATTGATAAACAGCTTCCATGGCAGTACGAACCGAATATTCTGTTGTAAATACAGTGTCTCGCTCTGTTTCTGCAAAGTTACCAATAAATGCTAAATTTTGTGATTGATGCGGGACGACTAAAGGTCTGTCGCCGATAGCACGCGTCATGAAATAAGAGGTGATATATGGCATATAAACAGGAATCGTATTAGATGCATGTTTTGCTAAGTCTTCAATTTTGTCAGTTGATACACCTAAGTGATACAGCCATTCTTGGCATATTTCATTACCACTACATTCTGTAATTGGCTTTTTAATATAATCGCCGTTTACATCTGAATATAAGGCATAAATCCATGTAGATATTTCATTTTCAGGTTGGTCTTTAAACTGTTGCTGACGATTGATTGTAAAACTGATTTGCCATGCAGAATCATTGATCGTAATAATACCGCCAGTAACCGTTTTGCCTGCAAGTGGATCACGTTTACAAATGCTTTCTATTGTATCGATAATATCTTTATTGTTTGTTGTCGATGTTGCTGAAACAAACCAACTTTTTTTAGGAATATTTTGGCAAAACTTTTCAGGATTACCAAATTCAGGACTTTGTCGCGCTAAATTTTTCCATAGTGTCCAACTACCACCTAATTCGTCAGTTGGTGGTGCTGGTGTATCATTATCACCATACGTAGAGCTTTCCGTAATACTACCGTTTGTCACAAAGACAAGATCATCTACAGTCAGTTTAATGGACTCTGCTTTGCCATGTCGGTGAATTAATATTTCTCGGGCAATTTTTTGACTTGTCGTAACATCTACTTTAATATCTTCTACTTTTACACCGTATTCAAATTGAACCCCATGCGATTTTAAATATTCAACCATAGGTAATACTAAAGATTCATATTGATTATATTTAGTGAATTTTAAAGCTGAAAAGTCTGCGAGACCACCAATATGATGAACGAATCGCATTAGATAGCGACGCATTTCCATAGCAGAATGCCACGGTTCAAATGCAAACATCGTTTTCCAGTAAATCCAAAAGTTTGAATTAAAGAAGTCATCGGAAAATACATCTGTTATTTTGACATCATCTAAATCTTCTTCATTCGTTAAGCATAAATCTAAAATTTCTTTAATCGCTTTTTTGGTCAAAGTGAAGTCTCCATCGGTAACTAAACGTTGACCCTGTTTTTCAATAACTCGACAGCGAGAATAGTTAGGGTCTTCTTTGTTTAGCCAATAGAACTCATCTAATACAGACGCGTTATCGATTTCTAATGAAGGGATAGATCTGAATAAGTCCCACAAACATTCAAAGTGGTTCTCCATTTCACGACCACCTCGGACAACATAGCCTTTTAAAGGCATATTTTCACCATCAAGACTACCACCTGCTTTAGGTAACTCTTCTAAAATATGAATCTTCGAACCTTCCATTTGACCATCCCTTATTAAAAAACAAGCTGCAGCAAGTGAAGCTAGACCAGATCCGATTAAGTAAGCGGATTTGTTTTCTACATTTTCAGGTTTTTTAGGGCGCGCAAATGCTTCATAATTTCCATAACTGTAATACATATCCACCAAGTCCTTTCGTATTAGAATACACTCAGACTATACCCCTTTGTGAATTGCAAATATTAGTATTTATATTGGTAAATTTGACGAAATTAGATCATTTTTATATTTTTGATTTTTAAAATTTTATCACTCGAATGTTTTTGGATTCTGAGGTGCGGGACTTGGAATAATTCGAATCATTATGTGGCATGTTAAACAGGTAAATATAAGCTATGCACATTTAACAAGCGGATACTCCTGACGCAATTATAGTATCATTACATATTGTTTAATCGTTTGGGGTAATGTAATTAAAAGGTAAAATAGGCAGAGTGTTATACATAAAATGTAAAGAAAGAGGCGATAGAATGTCTAAAATCAGGTCTTTTACAATATTAAGTCTACTTATTTACTTAGCTATGATGTGCTATACAGTAGTGACCTATTCAAAATTACCAACCAAAGTACCTATTCATTATAATTTAGCAGGGGATGCTGATAACTTTGCTGATAAATGGGTGCTGCTTTTGATTAATAGCGCATTTATAGTGATTTGGCTTATATTTTTCATTGCAGGTAGATACTATGAACGATTTGCCAAATGGTCACATTATAATCATACACCACGTGAAATTCGAGCGATTAAATTATTTTTAAGTACGTTAAATTTAGAGATTATGAGCTATATGTCTATCTTCACAGTATTAGAAATTTGGCAAATACAACACCATCATCAATTCAATTTACTATGGTTTAATATGATATTTATCATTATCATTGGTTTGACGCTTGTCATATTTTGTTTACTTCCTACAATTCATAAAATGAGAGATTCTCAATAAAAATATAAACTGTCATGATGCAGTTTTGAAGCGGATTCCTGAGATTATTATAAATAATATCTAGTATTTATAATTAAAATGATATATTATTTATTATAGTTAAATATTGTGTATATTTTGTGAACTTTTTGTAAAAATTCGATTGCCTGTCACATATAGGAGTGTTACATTTTAAATATGTGATCATCGCAAAATATAAGTTGAAATAGGTTGTAGATTAATCAGAATGATAAATATTTTATATAAAGAGAGGGAGTCATTATGACACTACTTACTGTAAATCCATTCGATAATGTTGGATTATCAGCCTTAGTTGCAGCAGTACCTATTATTTTATTTTTATTATGCTTAACCGTTTTTAAAATGAAAGGCATTTATGCAGCATTGACAACTTTGGTTGTTACATTGATTGTGGCTTTATTTGTATTTGAATTACCAGCGCGTGTATCAGCAGGTGCGATTACAGAAGGCGTTGTTGCCGGTATTTTCCCAATAGGATATATCGTTTTAATGGCAGTTTGGTTATATAAAGTTTCTATTAAAACAGGACAATTTTCTATTATTCAAGATAGTATTGCAAGTATTTCAGAAGACCAAAGAATCCAACTATTATTAATTGGATTTTGTTTCAACGCATTTTTAGAAGGTGCAGCAGGATTTGGTGTGCCAATTGCGATTTGTGCAGTATTATTAATTCAACTTGGATTTGAACCATTAAAAGCAGCGATGTTATGCTTAATTGCTAATGGTGCGGCGGGTGCCTTTGGTGCAATTGGTTTACCAGTTAGTATTATTGATACGTTTAACTTAAGTGGAGGCGTTACAACATTAGATGTTGCGAGATATTCAGCATTAACACTTCCAATTTTAAACTTTATTATCCCATTTGTTTTAGTATTCGTTATAGATGGCATGAAAGGTATTAAAGAAATTTTACCTGTCATCTTAACAGTGAGTGGTACATATACTGGATTACAATTATTATTAACAATATTCCATGGTCCAGAACTAGCAGACATTATTCCATCACTAGCAACAATGGTGGTGTTAGCATTTGTTTGTCGTAAATTTAAACCGAAAAACATTTTCAGGTTGAAAGAATCAAAACATAAAATTCAAAAGCGTACACCTAAAGAAATCGTCTTTGCTTGGAGTCCGTTCGTCATTTTAACTGCCTTTGTATTAGTATGGAGTGCACCATTCTTTAAAAAATTATTCCAACCTGGAGGTGCGCTTGAAAGTTTAGTATTAAAAATGCCAATTCCAAATACTGTGAGTGATTTATCGCCTAAAGGAATTGCGTTGCGTCTCGATTTAATTGGTGCAACTGGGACAGCGATTTTATTAACAGTAATTATTACAATTTTAATTACGAAGTTAGAATGGAAAAGTGCAGGTGCTTTATTGGTCGAAGCAATTAAAGAATTATGGTTACCGATCCTTACAATTTCAGCGATTCTAGCTATTGCTAAAGTTATGACATACGGTGGTTTGACTGTAGCAATTGGACAAGGTATTGCTAAAGCTGGAGCAATTTTCCCATTATTCTCTCCAGTATTAGGTTGGATTGGTGTGTTTATGACTGGTTCAGTTGTAAATAACAATACTTTATTCGCACCTATTCAAGCGACAGTGGCACAACAAATTTCAACAAGCGGTTCATTACTTGTGGCAGCTAACACTGCAGGTGGTGTAGCAGCGAAACTTATTTCACCACAATCAATTGCCATTGCGACTGCAGCTGTTAAAAAAGTTGGTGAAGAATCTGCATTATTAAAAATGACGTTAAAATACAGTATTATATTTGTTGCCTTTATTTGTGTTTGGACGTTTATACTAACGTTAATATTCTAAATATAAATAATGTTGTCACTTGGATTCAAATGACATTTTAAATCTAATTATTCATGAATCGAACTAGTACGAAATGCAATGAGCATCTTGTCTAGTTCGATTTTTTAATGTCTAAAAATGTCGTATATGTAATCAGAGTAGAAAGTGTTGAGGCGTTTCAGAAGTTGTTTAGAAAAGTAAGTAAAATAAAAAATGCACTGAGCAACAAAAGATGTTGCTCGTGCATTTAGATGATTCTTATCATTTCAAATAAGAATGTGTTAATCAACGTATATAAGTTAAAATTGGTTTGGATAAAATGATATCTATCGTTGTGTATTGTTTGTTTTTATAGTTCGCGACGACGTCCAGCTAATAACGCTGCACCTAACGCTAATGATAATCCACCAAATACAGTTGTACCGATGAATGGATTTTCTTCACCAGTTTCTGGTAATGCTTGAGCTTTGTTAGCATCTGCATGGTTTGCTGGTTGCTTCTTATCAACAACAAGTTCTTGACCAGGTTTGATCATGTTTTTATCAGCTAATTTGTTATCTGCAGCAATTTTGTCAGCAGTAGTGCCGTTTGCTTTTGCAATGTCATTTACTGTATCACCAGGTTTAACGACATGTACTCCGTTGCCGTCTTCTTTACCAGGTTTTTTGTTGTCTTCTTTGCCAGGCTTGTTGCCATCTTCTTTACCAGGTTTTTTGTTGTCTTCTTTACCAGGTTTTTTGTTGTCTTCTTTACCAGGCTTGTTGTTGTCTTCTTTGCCAGGTTTGTTGCCGTCTTCTTTACCAGGTTTGTTGTTGTCTTCCTCTTTTGGTGCTTGAGCATCGTTTAGCTTTTTAGCTTCTGCTAAAATTTCTTTGCTCACTGAAGGATCGTCTTTAAGGCTTTGGATGAAGCCGTTACGTTGTTCTTCAGTTAAGTTAGGTAAATGTAAAATTTCATAGAAAGCATTTTGTTGTTCTTTGTTGAATTTGTTGTCCGCTTTTGGTGCTTGTGCATCATTTAGCTTTTTAGCTTCTGCTAAAAGGTTAGCGCTTTGGCTTGGGTCATCTTTTAAGCTTTGGATGAAACCATTGCGTTGTTCTTCGTTTAAGTTAGGTAAATGTAAGATTTCATAGAAAGCATTTTGTTGTTCTTTGTTGAATTTGTTATCCGCTTTCGGTGCTTGAGATTCATTTAACTTTTTAGCTTCTGACAATAGGTTAGCACTTTGACTTGGGTCATCTTTTAAGCTTTGGATGAAACCATTGCGTTGTTCTTCGTTCAAGTTAGGCATGTTCAAGATTTCATAGAAAGCATTTTGTTGTTCTTTGTTGAAATTGTTGTCAGCTTTCGGTGCTTGAGATTCGTTTAATTTTTTAGCTTCACCTAAAACGTTAGTGCTTTGGCTTGGATCGTCTTTAAGACTTTGAATGAAACCATTGCGTTGCGCTTCGTTTAAGTTAGGCATGTTCAAAATTTCATAGAAGGCGCTTTGTTGATCTTTGTTGAAGTTATTTTGTTGCGCATCAGCTTTTGGAGCTTGAGAGTCATTAAGTTTTTTAGCTTCACCTAAAACGTTAGCACTTTGGCTTGGATCATCTTTAAGGCTTTGGATAAAACCATTGCGTTGATCAGCATTTAAGTTAGGCATATTTAAGACTTGATAAAAAGCATTTTGTTGAGCTTCATCGTGTTGCGCAGCATTTGCAGCAGGTGTTACGCCACCAGATATAAGTAATGTACCTAAAGTTACAGATGCAATACCTACACCTAGTTTACGAATTGAATAAATGTTTTTCTTTTTCAAATTAATACCCCCTGTATGTATTTGTAAAGTCATCATAATATAACGAATTATGTATTGCAATACTAAAATCTATATTTATAATTAAATTTAAAGTTAAGTTTTACAACTTATAAAATAAATATTTTTCTGAAAGATTTATTCAGGAAGTAAAAGGCTTAAAACCGCAAAATCACGCTATTTCGATTAATAAAAACAGATAAAATATAGAGATATTTTTTATAATGAAAGCGGTTTAATACATATGAGTTAAAAAATATTTTTAAGAATAAAGTGGGGCTTTGAATGTGCTGAGGTTTAATTTCGGAAATGGTTTTAAGTGATATAGAAAATAGAAAGTTGTTCATTATGTGCTGAGGTTTTATTAAAAAATAGAAAACACAAGTGCACTTTAGAATACAGCACACTTGCGTAATAGAGATATTATTCAAAAACAAGATGTAAATGATCTTTATCTGCTAATAATTGATTCACTTGAGCTAATAATTGTTCAGCATGGTCTTGCTGCGCGTCATCCATATGAATTAAAATTTTTCTTTCATCTTCAGTTGAGCGTTCTTTTATTAGATAGCCTTGCTTTTTTAAATTATTGAGAGCTCTAACAGTTTGAGGGTATTTATGGTGGATTGTTTCAATTAAATCTTTAAGAAGAACGATGTTTTTATTTTGAGAAGTGATAATAGCTAGAATTGTGAATTCTACAAAACTTAATGTTAGATGTTTTTTGATAATATTCTTGAAATACATTGTATACATCATCAAGTTTAGAAATTCTTTACTATCTTTTGGTATCATCTGTGATTCACTTTGATCTGCAAGGTTAAAGTGTTTAATGATTTGATCAAACAATGTAACACGTTCTGCAATTTTCTCTCGTTGTTCTTCAGATATTGAAATGTAAGTATTACGCTCATCAATTTTACTTCGAACTTTACTAATATATGAATGTTTCACAAGTACTTTTATATGCTGTACTAAATCCGATTGTTTATAACATAAATCTGAAACAATCTTCTTAAATGGAAGTGTGTTTTCTTGCTGATGAAATAAATAAGTCAGTAATATAAATTCTTTTATAGTCATATCGACTTCAGGCTTGACTTTTTTCTTAAAACGAAACATATATGCTTCAATGATTATAAAATCTCTAATTTTGTCATGGTTATTATATTTCATTGTTTTATCTCCTTGTATATGCACTTTATTTTAATATAACACAATATAATAAGAAAAAAATCCATAATTTACAATTAAAAATAATATGATATTTTTATTAAAATTTGTGTTTTTGAATAAATGACATTATCAAACACTATATTTAAATAAGAAATAGTTATCGATATTTGAAAAATCGAAGAATATTGATTGATATTATAGAATATGAGTCGGTGTTATTTGTATATAAAGTATTAATATGTAATTAAGAAAGTCGACGCTTGTTAACAATAACAACAACTATATGTATAAAAAAACCTCGCAACTGTTAGTTAACTGAATCATTTAGCTAACTTCGTTGTGAGGTCATTTTGTTTTAATAATATCGTTATAACTTTTTCACGGTTAATAATAAGTATATGAAGAATGGGGCACCAAAAGCAGCAATAAATACACCTGCTGGCACTTCTTTAGGCAAGAATAAGGTACGCCCAATTAAGTCTGCAATAACAATTGATATGGCACCAATCATTGCTGACATTAGTAACTTTTTAGCATAACTTCCGCGAACGATTGTTTTCGCGATATGTGGTGCGATTAAACCGACAAACCCAATGTTACCTACTAAACTGATTGCCATAGATACGAGTATAGTAGAAGTGATTAATTGGATTAGTTTCATACGTTGTACATGTAAGCCTAAGCCAATCGCTACAGGGTCATCAAGTATAGATATTTTCATTTTTGGTATAACAAGAAATAACAACGGCACAACAGCTAAAATAACCATACCCAAAATGATTGTATCTTTAAACGTAGCACCGTAAAGACTTCCGACTAGCCATGTATAAGCTTTGGCAGCAGATAATTGCTTCGTTGTAATGAGTAATCCTTGGACAAGCGCAATAAACAACGTTTGCATCGAAATACCGATGATTATGAGTGTTGTCGGGCGTATTTGTCCTTTCGTTTGAAACACTAATAGTATCATCATTGCAACTGCGCCACCTAATACTGCAAATAGTGGAAGTAAATGTATCGTTAAATGGCTGAAAAATGCAATAAAGACAACAGCACTTAAGCTAGCACCACCTGTGATACCGATAATATCAGGTGAGGCAATTGGATTTTTTAATACATTTTGCAACATTAAACCACTCATTCCTAGTGCGGCACCTGCTAAAATCGCAAGTGTAATGCGAGGTAAGCGTAATACTTCTAAAGTGAATTGATCCATACTGTCATTTGGATTTATAAAGTACATCAGTACGCGTTGTAATGGTATAAAGCTTGAACCAATCATCATACTTACCACTGAAACGATGGCTAAAAAGATTAACGCGAAGATGAGATGGTAATTGTCTTTTTTATTAATCTTTTCGGTCATAAGCGTTGACGTCCTTTCTTCATAATATAGATTAAGACAATAGCGCCAATGACAGCGGTAACGACACCGATAGGCAACTCTAGTGGCTTAATGATTATACGAGCAACAATGTCTGAAATGATCATTAGGATTGCTCCAGCTAATGCAGTAAAAGGAATTAAATACTTATAGTTTGGTGGTAATAATCGTTTGCTAATATTCGGTACGATAAGACCCACAAAGACGATTGATCCAGCTACGGCTACCGAAATACCGGCTAACATACTGATGAGCATAATAATCATCCATTTGATTAATTTTATGTTTTGACCGAGGCCGGTTGCAATGTCGTCACTTGTCATCAAGATGTTGATGTGTGCAGCCATGCTAAATGCAATTAAAATAAGTATCAATACAAGCGGAATAATCCATGGGATATCCCAAATATTACGTAATGAAACGGAGCCACTTAACCAAAATAATAGGCCTTGTAAGTCTGTTTCGTTCATAATAAGTATGCCTTGAGTAAAGGCTGTAAATAGCATCGCAATCGCAGCACCTGCCAAAATGACACGGTGAGGTGAGAATAGTGTTTGTCTAAACATACCTAGCGCAACAACTAATACAGTAACAACAATAGCCCCCAAAAATGCAATAACTACAATCATTTTAAAAGATTGAATTTGGATAAATGTAATACTAAAAATGACAAAAAATACTGCGCCTGCATTGACACCGAAAAGCCCTGGTGAGGCTATTGGGTTTCGTGTAAGTGCTTGCATCAACAAACCTGAGACAGCAAGGGCAGCACCAGTCAATAACGCAATGATTGTTCTCGACGCCCGTGCACCAGTGACAACATCATGTAAATCGTTTTCACTATCAAAGTTGAATAACGCCTGTATCACCGTACCTGGTGACACAAGCGTATTTCCAATCATTAAACTTAAGATAGCTACTATTGCAAGACATAAACCAGCAATAACGATTTGGTATTTTGGTTTAAGTAGCATCGTAAAACTCCTTAATTATTTTGATTGTTTTTCAATATTTAACTTTTCATATAAATCGTCAATAAGTTTTAATGAAGATTTATATCCGCCAGCTAAGTTCCAAGTGATTTCATCTAAATCATCAGATACTTGGTTGTTTTTAACTGCGTCTAAATTTTTCCACTCTTTACTTGAAGTCCATTCGCTTTCAGTCTTTTTAACTAATGCAGCATCTTTCGCATTTGGATCTGATTTTACTACAAAAATATGATCAGCGTTCATTAATGGAATGCTTTCTTTAGATGTAAGTTGGATAATATCTTTACCATTATCAACTTGTTTTTGTAAGTCTTTATTACGTTTGAATCCTAAATCATTTAAGATTTCACCAGCATATCCACCAGCATAAATTCTTGTATGATCAGCACGGAAGTTAACAACTGAAGCTTTCAATGGCCATGCATCTTTATACTTTGCTTTTGCATCTTTTTGGAATGCAGCTACTTTATCATCGTACTTTTTAAGTAAATCTTCAGCTTCTTTTTCTTTCCCTAAAGCTTTCCCCATTAACTTAGTTGTATCTTTGAATTTGAAAACTGTATCAGTAGAAACTGTTGGTGCGATTTTAGATAATTGATCGTAAACTTTTTCATTTCTAACTTTTGACGCGACAATTAAGTCCGGTTTTAATTTAGAGATTTCCTCTAAGTTAGGTGCAGGTTCTTGACCTACAATCTTAGTATCTTTTAAATCATTTTTTATGTATTCGAATTTCGGTTTTTGTGTCCATGATTCTACAGCACCTACAGGTTTAACACCTAAAGATACAGCGACGTCAGTGGCACCTTGATATAGCGTAACAACACGCTTTGGTTTCCCTTTAATTTCAGTTGTACCCATTGCATGTTTAATTGAAGTTGTTTCCTTATCTTTGTTATCAGATGATTGTTTATTTGAATTCCCACTACATCCTGCTAAAACAAGTAGGAAAGCAAGCGTAACAACAAGCATTTTAATTACTTTATTCATTGACTAATTAGCCTCCTTCGTGATGTATGACAATGAGAATCATTATCACGATTTAGTATGAATTAAATTTTTTCCTAAGTCAATAAAATATTTATGATTTACATGCAACTTATAATTATTTGACATATAAATGCATAAAAAATATAATCCTAATTACTTGATAGTGAGAATCATTATCAATTAGGTAACACACAATATTATAGAATTTTAAATTTGAGGAGGAAGCGCTTTTGATTGAAAAAAGTCAAGCATGTCACGATTCATTGATAGATTCTGTAGGGCAAACACCTATGGTTCAACTTCATCAACTATTTCCGAAACATGAAGTGTTTGCAAAGTTAGAGTATATGAATCCTGGAGGCAGCATGAAAGATCGACCTGCCAAGTACATCATTGAACATGGTATTAAACATGGTTTAATCACTGAGAATACACATTTAATTGAAAGTACTTCTGGTAATTTAGGCATTGCGTTGGCAATGATAGCTAAAATCAAGGGATTAAAACTCACGTGTGTTGTTGATCCTAAAATATCACCAACAAATTTGAAAATTATTAAAAGTTATGGTGCCAATGTAGAAATGGTTGAAGAACCTGATGCACATGGGGGTTATTTAATGACTCGTATTGCAAAGGTGCAAGAACTGTTAGCCACTATTGACGATGCATATTGGATTAATCAATATGCGAATGAGTTAAATTGGCAATCCCATTATCATGGTGCAGGCACAGAGATTGTTGAAACAATTAAGCAACCTATAGATTATTTTGTCGCGCCAGTCAGCACGACAGGTAGCATTATGGGTATGAGTAGAAAAATAAAAGAAGTGCATCCAAACGCACAAATTGTTGCTGTTGATGCGAAAGGGTCAGTCATTTTTGGTGACAAACCTATTAATAGAGAATTACCTGGTATCGGTGCTAGTCGTGTACCCGAAATATTGAATAGATCAGAAATTAATCAAGTGATCCATGTAGATGATTATCAATCTGCTTTGGGCTGTCGAAAACTGATTGATTATGAAGGCATATTTGCCGGAGGTTCAACAGGTTCGATTATTGCAGCGATTGAGCAGTTGATAACGTCAATTGAAGAAGGTGCAACAATTGTCACGATTTTACCAGATCGAGGCGATCGTTACTTAGATTTAGTTTATTCAGATACATGGTTAGAAAAAATGAAATCAAGACAAGGAGTTAAATCAGAATGAATAGAGAGATGTTGTATTTAAATAGATCAGATATTGAACAAGCGGGAGGTAATCATTCACAAGTTTATGTGGACGCATTAACAGAAGCATTAACAGCCCATGCGCACAATGATTTTGTACAACCGCTTAAGCCGTATTTAAGACAGGATCCTGAAAATGGACACATCGCAGATCGAATAATTGCAATGCCAAGTCATATCGGTGGTGAACACGCAATTTCAGGTATTAAGTGGATAGGTAGTAAGCACGACAATCCATCGAAACGTAATATGGAGCGTGCAAGTGGTGTCATTATTTTGAATGATCCAGAAACGAATTATCCAATTGCAGTTATGGAAGCAAGTTTAATTAGTAGTATGCGTACTGCAGCAGTTTCAGTGATTGCAGCTAAGCATTTGGCTAAAAAAGGATTTAAAGACTTAACAATCATTGGATGCGGGCTAATCGGAGACAAGCAATTACAAAGTATGTTAGAGCAATTCGATCATATTGAACGCGTGTTTGTTTACGATCAATTCTCTGAAGCATGTGCACGCTTTGTTGATAGATGGCAACAACAGCGTCCGGAAATTAATTTTATTGCGACAGAAAATGCTAAAGAAGCAGTATCAAATGGTGAAGTAGTCATTACATGTACCGTAACGGATCAACCATACATTGAATATGATTGGTTACAAAAGGGTGCATTTATTAGCAACATTTCTATCATGGATGTGCATAAAGAAGTCTTTATTAAAGCTGACAAAGTCGTAGTAGACGACTGGTCACAATGTAATCGAGAAAAGAAAACTATTAACCAATTGGTGTTAGAAGGTAAATTCAGCAAAGAAGCACTTCATGCTGAACTAGGGCAACTTGTGACAGGTGACATACCAGGACGTGAAGACGATGATGAAATCATATTACTTAATCCGATGGGTATGGCTATCGAAGATATTTCAAGTGCTTACTTTATTTATCAACAGGCACAACAACAAAATATTGGGACAACATTGAACCTATATTAAGAATGCGAGGTGTCTGAACATTGCAGAATCATACAGCAGTCAATACAGCACAAACGATAATATTAAGAGATTTAGTTGATGCATTATTATTTGAAGATATAGCCGGTATTGTATCGAATAGTGAGATTACTAAAGAAAATGGACAAACCATTTTGATATACGAACGTGAAACACAACAAATAAAGATACCTGTTTATTTTAGTGCTTTAAATATGTTTCGTTATGAAAGTTCACAACCAATTACGATAGAGGGAAGGGCGTCTAAGCAACCTTTAACGGCAGCTGAATTTTGGCAAACAATTGCTAATATGAATTGTGATTTAAGTCAAGAATGGGAAGTGGCTCGAGTTGAAGAAGGACTGACTACTGCTGCCACACAGCTTGCTAAACAATTATCAGAATTAGATTTAGCGTCGCATCCTTTTGTGATGTCCGAGCAGTTTGCAAGTTTAAAAGATCGTCCATTCCATCCATTAGCTAAAGAAAAAAGAGGATTAAGAGAAGCGGATTATCAAGTGTATCAAGCTGAATTAAATCAATCATTTCCTTTAATGGTTGCAGCAGTTAAAAAGACACATATGATTCATGGCGATACTGCAAATATCGATGAATTAGAAAATTTGACAGCACCTATAAAAGAACAAGCGACAGACATGTTAAATGATCAAGGGTTATCAATAGATGACTATGTACTATTTCCGGTACATCCTTGGCAATATCAGCATATTTTGCCGAACGTCTTTGCGAAAGAGATTAGTGAAAAGTTGGTTGTACTATTACCGTTAAAATTTGGAGATTATCTGTCGTCTTCAAGTATGCGTTCATTAATTGATATTGGCGCACCGTATAACCATGTCAAAGTACCATTTGCAATGCAGTCATTAGGCGCATTAAGGCTAACGCCTACGCGTTACATGAAAAACGGAGAACAAGCAGAACAATTATTACGTCAGCTTATAGAAAAAGATGAAGCACTAGCTAAGTATGTCATGGTTTGTGATGAAACAGCTTGGTGGTCATATATGGGTCAAGATAATGATATTTTCAAAGATCAATTAGGTCATCTAACTGTTCAGCTAAGAAAATATCCCGAAGTGCTAGCCAAAAATGATACGCAACAGCTAGTGTCAATGGCAGCACTCGCGGCAAATGATCGCACTTTATATCAAATGATTTGTGGAAAAGATAATATTTCTAAAAATGATGTCATGACGTTATTTGAAGATATCGCGCAAGTCTTTTTAAAGGTAACACTATCATTTATGCAATACGGCGCATTACCAGAGTTGCATGGTCAAAATATATTGTTGTCATTTGAAGATGGACGTGTACAAAAATGCGTGTTACGTGATCATGATACTGTCAGAATTTATAAACCATGGCTAACAGCACATCAGCTTTCATTGCCGAAGTATGTCGTCAGAGAAGATACACCTAATACGCTAATTAATGAAGATTTGGAAACATTCTTTGCTTATTTTCAAACATTAGCTGTATCGGTAAATCTATATGCCATTATTGATGCAATTCAAGATTTATTTGGTGTAAGTGAGCATGAACTTATGTCGTTGTTAAAACAAATTTTAAAAAATGAAGTGGCAACTATTTCATGGGTTACAACTGATCAGCTAGCTGTCAGACACATTTTATTTGATAAACAGACGTGGCCATTTAAACAAATTTTATTACCATTGCTATATCAACGTGATAGTGGTGGAGGTAGTATGCCTTCAGGTTTAACTACCGTACCAAATCCAATGGTGACATATGATTAATCAGTCTATATGGCGCAGTAACTTTCGCATTTTATGGCTCAGTCAGTTTATAGCGATTGCTGGACTGACAGTACTTGTGCCATTATTGCCAATTTATATGGCATCACTACAAAATCTATCAGTCGTAGAAATACAGTTGTGGAGTGGTATAGCGATTGCTGCTCCAGCTGTAACGACGATGATAGCTTCGCCGATATGGGGGAAGCTAGGTGATAAGATCAGCCGAAAATGGATGGTGTTAAGAGCGTTACTTGGTTTGGCGGTATGCTTATTTTTAATGGCATTGTGTACGACACCATTACAGTTTGTACTTGTGAGGTTATTGCAGGGACTATTTGGTGGTGTTGTTGATGCATCAAGTGCGTTTGCGAGTGCAGAGGCGCCAGCTGAAGATCGTGGAAAGGTATTAGGAAGACTGCAAAGTTCAGTCAGCGCAGGGTCTCTTGTGGGGCCATTAATTGGCGGTGTTACAGCTTCGATATTAGGTTTTAGTGCGTTACTGATGAGTATTGCCGTTATTACTTTTATTGTCTGTATTTTCGGTGCATTAAAATTGATTGAAACGACACATATGCCAAAATCACAAACACCAAATATTAATAAAGGTATTCGCCGTTCATTTCAATGTCTATTATGCACACAACAAACATGTCGATTTATTATCGTTGGCGTTTTAGCAAACTTTGCTATGTATGGCATGCTAACTGCATTATCACCACTTGCTTCATCAGTGAATCATACAGCGATAGATGACCGTAGTGTGATTGGATTTTTACAGTCCGCATTTTGGACGGCTTCGATATTAAGCGCGCCTTTATGGGGACGCTTTAATGATAAATCATATGTTAAATCAGTATATATATTTGCCACGATTGCATGTGGTTGTAGTGCGATACTGCAAGGTTTAGCGACGAATATAGAGTTTTTAATGGCTGCAAGAATACTTCAAGGATTAACATATAGTGCATTGATTCAAAGTGTCATGTTTGTTGTTGTAAATGCTTGTCATCAGCAACTTAAAGGCACATTTGTTGGAACGACGAACAGTATGTTAGTTGTTGGTCAAATTATTGGCAGTCTTAGTGGCGCTGCCATTACTAGTTATACTACACCAACTACTACGTTTATCGTTATGGGCGTAGTATTTGCAGTAAGTAGTTTATTTTTAATTTGTTCAACCATCACTAATCAAATCAACGATCACACATTAATGAAATTATGGGAGTTGAAACAAAAAAGTGCAAAATAAAGAATTAATACAACATGCAGCGTATGCGGCTATCGAACGCATTTTAAATGAATATTTTAGAGAAGAAAATTTATATCAAGTACCACCTCAAAATCATCAATGGTCTATACAATTATCAGAGCTCGAAACTTTAACGGGTGAATTTCGCTATTGGTCTGCGATGGGGCATCATATGTATCATCCAGAGGTATGGCTTATCGATGGAAAAAGTAAAAAAATAACAACTTATAAAGAAGCAATTGCGCGTATTTTGCAACATATGGCTCAAAGTGCAGATAATCAAACGGCAGTGCAACAACATATGGCGCAAATTATGTCTGACATCGATAATAGCATTCATCGCACGGCGCGTTATTTGCAAAGTAACACAATAGACTACGCAGAGGATCGCTATATCGTTTCAGAACAATCTTTATACTTAGGTCATCCATTTCATCCGACTCCTAAGAGTGCAAGTGGGTTTTCAGAAGCAGATTTAGAGAAATATGCACCCGAATGTCATACATCATTCCAATTGCATTATTTAGCTGTGCATCAAAATGTTCTGCTCACGCGCTATGTAGAAGGTAAAGAAGATCAGGTTGAGAAAGTGTTGTATCAATTAGCAGATATAAACATATCAGAGATACCCAAAGATTTTATTTTATTACCAATACATCCTTATCAAATCAATGTGTTGCGACAGCATCCACAGTATATGCAATATAGTGAACAAGGTTTAATAAAAGACCTTGGCGTTTCCGGTGATTTAGTGTACCCGACGTCTTCGGTTAGAACTGTATTTTCAAAAGCATTAAACATTTATTTAAAATTACCGATACACGTTAAAATTACTAATTTTATACGTACGAATGATCTTGAACAAATTGAACGAACAATTGATGCCGCGCAAGTTATCGCATCAGTCAAAGATGAGGTTGAAACACCCCATTTTAAATTGATGTTTGAAGAAGGATATCGTGCATTGTTACCGAATCCATTAGGGCAAACAGTTGAACCTGAAATGGATTTATTAACAAATAGTGCCATGATTGTTCGTGAAGGGATACCGAATTACCATGCTGATAAAGATATTCATGTATTGGCGTCATTATTTGAAACGATGCCTGATTCACCGATCTCTAAGTTATCACAAGTGATTGAGCAAAGTGGTTTAGCACCAGAAGCATGGCTTGAATATTATTTGGATCGTACATTATTGCCGATATTAAAGCTGTTTAGTAACACAGGCATTAGTCTAGAAGCACATGTACAAAATACATTAATTGAATTAAAAGATGGCATACCCGATGTATGCTTTGTCAGAGATCTTGAAGGCATTTGTCTATCTAGAACGATTGCTACTGAAAAACAGCTTGTGCCAAATGTTGTGGCAGCATCAAGCCCTGTTGTATATGCACATGATGAAGCATGGCATCGTCTTAAATATTATGTTGTAGTAAATCACTTAGGACAATTAGTATCAACTATTGGTAAAGCGACTAGAAATGAAGTTGTGTTATGGCAACTTGTAGCGCATCGTCTTATGACTTGGAAAAAAGAATACGCGAATAACGCAGTATTTGTTGACTGTGTAGAAGATTTATATCAAACGCCGACCATTGCGGCTAAAGCGAATTTGATGAGTAAATTGAATGATTGTGGTGCAAACCCTATTTATACACATATACCAAATCCAATTTGTCATAACAAGGAGGTATCGTATTGTGAATCAAACAATTCTTAATCGTGTAAAGACTAGAGTAATGCATCAACTGGTATCATCACTTATTTATGAGAATATTGTTGTGTATAAAGCGTCATATCAAGACGGTGTCGGTCATTTTACAATAGAAGGACATGATTCAGAGTATCGTTTTACTGCTGAAAAGACACATAGCTTTGATCGTATACGTATCACATCACCAATTGAGCGTGTCGTAGGAGATGAGGCAGATACAACAACAGACTATACACAATTATTGAGAGAGGTTGTATTTACATTTCCTAAAAATGATGAAAAGCTAGAACAATTTATTGTTGAGTTATTACAGACAGAATTAAAAGATACACAAAGTATGCAGTATCGAGAATCAAACCCACCAGCAACACCTGAGACATTTAACGACTATGAATTTTATGCGATGGAAGGGCATCAGTATCATCCAAGTTACAAATCACGTTTAGGATTTACGTTGAGTGATAATTTGAAATTTGGTCCTGATTTTGTACCAAACGTTAAACTGCAGTGGTTAGCTATCGACAAAGATAAAGTAGAAACGACGGTATCAAGAAATGTTGTAGTTAACGAAATGTTACGTCAACAAGTTGGCGATAAGACTTATGAACATTTTGTACAGCAAATTGAAGCGTCTGGCAAACATGTAAATGATGTTGAGATGATACCTGTACACCCATGGCAGTTTGAACATGTCATCCAAGTTGATTTGGCTGAAGAAAGGCTTAATGGCACAGTACTATGGTTAGGGGAAAGTGATGAGCTATATCACCCTCAACAATCGATTCGTACGATGTCGCCAATAGACACGACAAAATATTATTTAAAGGTACCAATAAGTATAACGAACACTTCAACGAAACGAGTGTTGGCGCCTCATACAATTGAAAATGCAGCGCAAATTACGGATTGGTTAAAGCAGATACAGCAACAAGATACGTATTTAAAAGATGAATTAAAGACAGCTTTTCTAGGGGAAGTCTTAGGACAGTCTTATTTAAATACACAACTTTCGCCTTATAAACAAACTCAAGTTTATGGTGCGTTAGGTGTTATATGGCGTGAAAATATATATCATATGTTAATCGATGAAGAGGATGCGATACCATTTAATGCACTTTATGCAAGTGATAAGGATGGTGTACCATTCATTGAAAAGTGGATTAAACAATATGGTTCTGAAGCTTGGACAAAGCAATTTTTAGCTGTAGCGATTCGTCCAATGATTCATATGCTTTATTATCACGGTATTGCCTTTGAATCGCATGCACAAAATATGATGCTCATTCATGAAAATGGTTGGCCTACACGTATTGCCTTAAAAGATTTCCACGATGGTGTTCGTTTTAAGCGTGAGCATTTAAGTGAAGCAGCTTCACACCTGACATTAAAGCCAATGCCAGAAGCACATAAAAAAGTGAATAGTAATTCATTTATTGAAACAGATGACGAACGTTTAGTACGCGACTTTTTACATGATGCATTTTTCTTTATTAATATCGCCGAAATCATCTTATTTATTGAAAAGCAATATGATATCGATGAGCAGCGACAATGGCAATGGGTTAAAGACATTATCGAGGCGTATCAAGAAGCATTTCCAGAGTTGAATAACTATCAACATTTCGATTTGTTTGAACCTACGATTCAAGTTGAAAAGTTAACGACACGTCGATTATTAAGTGACTCAGAGTTAAGAATTCATCATGTTACAAATCCATTAGGTGTAGGAGGTATCAATGATGCAACAACTATCTCTGAAACATAGATTAAACAATGGTGATTCAGTTTATGGCATTTTTAATTCTATACCGGACCCATTGATGATCGAGGTTATCGCAGCAAGCGGGTATGACTTTGTTGTGATTGATACAGAACACGTGGCGATTAATGATGAGACACTAGCGCATTTAATTCGTGCAGCTGAAGCAGCGCATATTATACCAATTGTACGTGTCACTGCAGTGATAGATAGAGATATCATTAAAGTGTTAGATATGGGTGCGAGAGGTATTATTGTGCCACATGTTAAAGATCGTGAGACAGTTGAGCATATTGTGAAATTAAGTCGTTATTACCCGCAAGGATTAAGAAGTTTGAATGGTGGTCGCATGGCAAGATTTGGACGTACACCATTACTTGATGCAATGGAGATGGCTAATGAGCATATTATGGTGATTGCCATGATAGAAGATGTTGAAGGGGTTATGGCCATTGACGATATAGCACAAGTCGAAGGTTTAGACATGATAGTCGAAGGTGCCGCAGATTTATCCCAGTCACTTGGCATACCATGGCAAACGCGTGATGATCAAGTAACATCACATGTTCAACATATTTTTGAAGTTGTGAATGCACATGGTAAACATTTTTGTGCATTACCACGTGAAGATGAAGATATTGCAAAATGGCAGGCACAAGGTGTACAAACATTTATTTTAGGTGATGATCGCGGAAAAATATATCGCCATTTAAGTGCATCTCTAGCGACGTCTAAACAGAAAGGGGATGAAGGCTAATGCGTATAGTTCAACCTGTTATTGAACAATTAAAAGCACAATCTCATCCAGTTTGTCATTATATCTATGATTTAGTCGGACTGGAACATCATTTGCAACATATTACATCGTCATTGCCGAGTAATTGTCAAATGTACTATGCAATGAAAGCAAATAGTGAACGAACAATCCTAGATACAATTAGTCAGTATGTTGAAGGATTCGAAGTTGCATCTCAAGGTGAAATAGCAAAAGGTCTTGCTTTTAAACCAGCAAATCATATTATTTTTGGTGGCCCTGGTAAGACAGACGAGGAACTAAGATATGCAGTAAGTGAAGGTGTTCAGCGTATTCATGTTGAAAGTATGCATGAATTACAACGGCTAAATGCCATCTTAGAAGATGAAGATAAGACACAACACATTTTATTGCGTGTTAATTTAGCAGGACCATTTCCCAATGCAACGTTGCATATGGCAGGACGCCCAACACAATTTGGTATTTCTGAAGACGAAGTTGATGATGTCATTGAAGCTGCGCTAGCAATGCCAAATATTCATCTAGATGGCTTTCATTTTCATTCTATTTCTAACAATTTAGACTCGAATTTACATGTCGATGTAGTGAAACTTTATTTTAAAAAAGCAAAATCATGGTCTGAAAAACATCGATTTCCACTCAAACATATCAATCTTGGTGGTGGTATAGGGGTTAACTATGCAGATTTAACTAGCCAATTTGAGTGGGATAATTTTGTAGAAAATTTTAAAACACTTATCGTTGAGCAAGAAATGGAAGATGTGACATTGAACTTTGAATGTGGGCGCTTTATTGTGGCACATATTGGTTACTATGTGACAGAAGTGCTAGATATTAAGAAAGTGCATGGTGCTTGGTATGCCATTTTAAGAGGAGGTACGCAACAATTTAGACTGCCGGTATCTTGGCAGCATAACCATCCTTTTGAAATTTATCGCTATAAGGACAATCCATATTCATTTGAAAAAGTTTCAATTTCGAGACAGGACACAACGTTAGTCGGTCAATTATGTACACCGAAAGATGTCTTTGCTAGAGAAGTACAGATAGACGCAATCAGTACAGGCGACGTTATTGTTTTCAAATATGCAGGTGCATACGGATGGTCTATTTCACATCACGATTTCTTAAGCCATCCACATCCTGAATTTATTTATTTAACGCAAACAAAGGAGGATGAATAACTATTGAATCATATTCATGAACATTTAAAATTGGTACCAGTAGATAAGATTGATCTTCACGAAACATTCGAACCTTTAAGATTGGAAAAGACGAAAAGTAGTATTGAAGCAGATGATTTTATACGTCATCCTATTTTAGTGACAGCGATGCAACATGGTAGATATATGGTTATAGATGGTGTGCATCGGTATACAAGTTTGAAAGCGTTAGGATGTAAGAAAGTTCCAGTGCAAGAAATCCATGAAACACAATATTCAATTAGTACATGGCAACATAAAGTTCCATTTGGTGTGTGGTGGGAAACGTTACAACAAGAACATCGCTTGCCATGGACTACTGAGACAAGACAAGAAGCGCCATTTATTACAATGTGTCATGGTGATACAGAACAATATTTGTATACAAAAGATTTAGGCGAAGCACATTTTCAAGTATGGGAAAAGGTTGTCGCAAGTTATAGTGGTTGTTGTTCTGTAGAGAGAATTGCACAAGGTACATATCCTTGTCTTTCTCAACAAGATGTACTCATGAAGTATCAGCCATTGAGTTATAAGGAAATTGAAGCGGTTGTTCATAAAGGGGAAACTGTGCCAGCAGGTGTGACACGCTTTAATATTTCAGGACGATGTCTTAATCTTCAAGTACCACTGGCATTACTTAAACAAGATGATGATGTTGAACAACTGCGCAATTGGAAGCAGTTTTTAGCAGATAAGTTTGCCAATATGAGATGCTATACTGAAAAAGTATACTTGGTGGAGCAATAGTTTTACTGTGATGTTGAGGGAAATATGATGATTTAGCGTATTGATAGCGAAAATATAATAAAACAATATAGTGTGGAGAACTTTTGATATTTTATAAATATTGAAGTTCTCCATTTTTGTATTTTGCATATAAAAATTAAATAAAATAAGGTATATTAAGGTAAAGTATAAATATTAAATAAATGGGGAATAGACATGGAAAAAATGTAGAAAAATCATTCATAAAGATAGGTTTATATTTTCAAATAGCTTATATAGTACTCATGGCTATAACTTTATGTGGGTTTGTAATTTGCTATGGACTAATTTTCGGCCTTTTCTATTTATTATCAGGTAGCAGAGCTGATTATTTAATAGTAACAATAGTTATATCGGCAATAATTTCTATATTTGTAATTATACTTTCAATCGTACCTGTCATCGTATTGGCATCTGACTTATTTAAAGAAAGGATTTCAAAAGGTGTCATATTAATTGTATTGGCTATTATTGCTTTAGTATTATGCAACTTTGTATCTGCAATACTCTGGTTTGTTTCAGCCATATCTATTTTAGGTAGAAAAAAATTAGTAGCTGCAGCAGATACTACCACTATTCAAAAAAGTAAAGGGAACGCAAATCAAGCATCACATAAAGACACGTGTAAAAAGGAACTTGATAGTCAAGACATGATGGAACATCCTGAGGTTAAAAATCCCACGACTAAAAACCTTGAAGGATTTAACGAAGAAATACATAAAGATGAAGCTACAACTAAAGTTGTCAGTGATAACACGGAACCGCCGATTGAATCAAAAGACCATGTCTCGAAAAAAGATTGATGACAAACTAATCGAGAGACTTAAAAAAATAATATTCAACATAAGAACTTTTAAAACGACATTTAAACGCATTGCCAATCACTAATGGTAGTGCGTTTAACTATACCTTAAATATCTGAATATTTTGTTAAATGGAGCTACCTTTGTTGTACTATTCAAATGAAGAGGAGTAAAATGTAATTAAAGGAAAGAAATTTGAGGAGTGATCTTTATGACAAACAACAAAGTAGCATTAGTAACTGGCGGAGCACAAGGGATTGGTTTTAAAATTGCAGAACGTTTAGTGGAAGATGGTTTCAAAGTAGCAGTTGTTGATTTCAATGAAGAAGGGGCAAAAGCAGCTGCACTTAAATTATCAAGTGATGGTACAAAAGCTATTGCTATCAAAGCAGATGTATCAAACCGTGATGATGTATTTAATGCAGTAAGACAAACTGCAGCTCAATTTGGCGATTTCCATGTCATGGTAAACAATGCCGGCCTTGGACCAACAACACCAATCGATACAATTACTGAAGAACAGTTTAAAACAGTATATGGCGTGAACGTTGCAGGTGTGCTATGGGGTATTCAAGCCGCACATGAACAATTTAAAAAATTCAATCATGGTGGTAAAATTATCAATGCAACATCTCAAGCAGGCGTTGAGGGTAACCCAGGCTTGTCTTTATATTGCAGTACAAAATTCGCAGTGCGAGGTTTAACACAAGTAGCCGCACAAGATTTAGCGTCTGAAGGTATTACTGTGAATGCATTCGCACCTGGTATCGTTCAAACACCAATGATGGAAAGTATCGCAGTGGCAACAGCCGAAGAAGCAGGTAAACCTGAAGCATGGGGCTGGGAACAATTTACAAGTCAGATTGCTTTGGGCAGAGTTTCTCAACCAGAAGATGTTTCAAATGTAGTGAGCTTCTTAGCCGGTAAAGACTCTGATTACATTACTGGACAAACAATTATTGTAGATGGTGGTATGAGATTCCGTTAATAATTATCCACTAATGATAAATAAATCCTTATTGTTAAGTTTAATCACTTAGCAGTAAGGATTTTTTAGTGCACTTAGAAGGGAGTGTATTGGTAGAAAATTAATAAGCGAAGTTCTTAAGTGAGTTATGATGTCACTGTCTAATGCATCAGTTGAAAGCATTATTAGTATTAACACACCCAAGATATTATAAAACATCACAAAACGCCACTATCTAATTTATCTCAATAAAAATTCACAAAGTTATCTCATTTTATTTTTATAAATAAAAAATATCGATAAAAAGCTTACAATACTTTATGTTTTTATGATATATTTTTAATGTATAAATGAGGTGGAAGATTTGGAAAGAGTTTTGATAACTGGTGGGGCAGGATTTATTGGGTCGCATTTAGTAGATGATTTACAACAAGATTATGATGTTTATGTTCTAGATAACTATAGAACAGGTAAACGAGAAAATATTAAAAGTTTGGCTGACGATCATGTGTTTGAATTAGATATTCGTGAATATGATGCAGTTGAACAAATCATGAAGACATATCAATTTGATTATGTTATTCATTTAGCAGCATTAGTTAGTGTTGCTGAGTCGGTTGAGAAACCTATCTTATCTCAAGAAATAAACGTCGTAGCAACATTAAGATTGTTAGAAATCATTAAAAAATATAATAGTCATATAAAACGTTTTATCTTTGCTTCGTCAGCAGCTGTTTATGGTGATCTTCCTGATTTGCCTAAAAGTGATCAATCATTAATCTTACCATTATCACCATATGCAATAGATAAATATTACGGCGAACGGACGACATTAAATTATTGTTCGTTATATAACATACCAACAGCGGTTGTTAAATTTTTTAATGTATTTGGGCCAAGACAGGATCCTAAGTCACAATATTCAGGTGTGATTTCAAAGATGTTCGATTCATTTGAGCATAACAAGCCATTTACATTTTTTGGTGACGGACTGCAAACTAGAGATTTTGTATATGTATATGATGTTGTTCAATCTGTACGCTTAATTATGGAACACAAAGATGCAATTGGACACGGTTATAACATTGGTACAGGCACTTTTACTAATTTATTAGAGGTTTATCGTATTATTGGTGAATTATATGGAAAATCAGTCGAGCATGAATTTAAAGAAGCGCGAAAAGGAGATATTAAGCATTCTTATGCAGATATTTCTAACTTAAAGGCATTAGGATTTGTTCCTAAATATACAGTAGAAACAGGTTTAAAGGATTACTTTAATTTTGAGGTAGATAATATTGAAGAAGTTACAGCTAAAGAAGTGGAAATGTCGTGAAAATGACATTGAAGCTGTCCATAATAATAAGGGTTATGCCTATCAAAGAAAATTAGACAAACTAGAAGAAGTGAGAAAAAGCTATTACCCAATTAAACGTGCGATTGACTTAATTTTAAGCATTGTTTTATTATTTTTAACTTTACCGATTATGGTTATATTCGCCATTGCTATCGTCATAGACTCACCAGGAAACCCTATTTATAGTCAGGTTAGAGTTGGGAAGATGGGTAAATTAATTAAAATATACAAATTACGTTCGATGTGTAAAAACGCAGAGAAAAATGGTGCGCAATGGGCTGATAAAGATGATGATCGTATAACAAATGTCGGGAAGTTTATTCGTAAAACACGCATTGATGAATTACCACAACTAATTAATGTTGTTAAAGGGGAAATGAGTTTTATTGGACCACGCCCGGAACGTCCGGAATTTGTAGAATTATTTAGTTCAGAAGTGATAGGTTTCGAGCAAAGATGTCTTGTTACACCAGGGTTAACAGGACTTGCGCAAATTCAAGGTGGATATGACTTAACACCGCAACAAAAACTGAAATATGACATGAAATATATACATAAAGGTAGTTTAATGATGGAACTATATATATCAATTAGAACATTGATGGTTGTTATTACAGGGGAAGGCTCAAGGTAGTCTTAATTTACTTAATAAGTTCAAATAAAAGTTATATTTTAAAGATTGTGACCAATTGTTACAGTATAACGAGGAATCCCTTGAGACAGTATCAAATGGCATTAAGAAATATGTGCCATCATTGATTTGCATGGCTATAAATACTATTCATCTGATGAGATAGCCATGTTAAGAAATTGAAAGTATAGCATTAAAGGGGTTTGTAACAGTTGAAAATTATATATTGTATTACTAAAGCAGACAATGGTGGTGCACAAACACATCTCATTCAACTCGCCAACCATTTTTGCGTACACCATGATGTTTATGTCATTGTAGGCAATCATGGACCAATGATTGAACAACTAGATGCAAGAGTTAATGTAATTATTCTCGAACATTTAGTAGGTCCAATTGACTTTAAACAAGATATTTTAGCTGTCAAAGTGTTAGCACAGTTATTCTCGAAAATTAAGCCTGATGTTATCCATTTACATTCTTCTAAAGCTGGAACGGTCGGACGAATTGCGAAGTTCATTTCGAAATCGAAAGACACACGTGTAGTTTTTACTGCGCATGGATGGGCTTTTACAGAGGGTGTTAAACCAGCTAAAAAATTTCTATATCTAGTTATCGAAAAATTAATGTCACGTATTACAGATAGCATTATTTGTGTTTCAGATTTCGATAAACAGTTAGCGTTAAAATATCGATTTAATCGATTGAAATTAACCACAATACATAATGGTATTGCAGATGTTCCCGCTGTTAAGCAAACGCTAAAAAGTCAATCACATAACAATATTGGCGAAGTAGTTGGAATGTTGCCTAATAAACAAGATTTACAGATTAATGCCCCGACAAAGCATCAATTTGTTATGATTGCAAGATTTGCTTATCCAAAATTGCCACAAAATCTAATCGCGGCAATAGAGATATTGAAATTACATAACAGTAATCATGCGCATTTTACATTTATAGGCGATGGACCTACATTAAATGATTGTCAGCAACAAGTTGTACAAGCTGGGTTAGAAAATGATGTCACATTTTTGGGCAATGTCATTAATGCGAGTCATTTATTATCACAATACGATACGTTTATTTTAATAAGTAAGCATGAAGGTTTGCCAATTAGCATTATAGAAGCTATGGCTACAGGTTTGCCTGTTATAGCCAGTCATGTTGGCGGTATTTCAGAATTAGTAGCTGATAATGGTATATGTATGATGAACAACCAACCCGAAACTATTGCTAAAGTCCTGGAAAAATATTTAATAGACAGTGATTACATCAAAATGAGTAATCAATCTAGAAAACGTTATTTAGAATGTTTTACTGAGGAGAAAATGATTAAAGAAGTGGAAGACGTTTATAATGGAAAATCAACACAATAGTAAATTACTAACATTGTTACTTATCGGTTTAGCGGTTTTTATTCAGCAATCTTCGGTTATTGCCGGTGTGAATGTTTCTATAGCTGACTTTATCACATTACTAATATTAGTTTATTTACTGTTTTTCGCTAACCATTTATTAAAGGCAAATCATTTTTTACAGTTTTTCATTATTTTGTATACATATCGTATGATTATTACGCTTTGTTTGCTATTTTTTGATGATTTGATATTTATTACGGTTAAGGAAGTTCTTGCATCTACAGTTAAATATGCATTTGTAGTCATTTATTTCTATTTAGGGATGATCATCTTTAAGTTAGGTAATAGCAAAAAAGTGATCGTTACCTCTTATATTATAAGCAGTGTGACTATAGGTCTATTTTGTATTATAGCTGGTTTGAACAAGTCCCCTTTACTAATGAAATTGTTATATTTTGATGAAATACGTTCAAAAGGATTAATGAATGACCCTAACTATTTCGCGATGACACAGATTATTACATTGGTACTTGCTTACAAGTATATTCATAATTACATATTCAAGGTCCTTGCATGTGGTATTTTGCTATGGTCTTTAACTACAACGGGGTCTAAGACTGCGTTTATCATATTAATCGTCTTAGCCATTTATTTCTTTATTAAAAAGTTATTTAGTAGAAATGCGGTAAGTGTTGTGAGTATGTTAGTGATTATGCTGATATTACTTTGTTTTACCTTTTATAATATCAACTACTATTTATTCCAATTAAGCGACCTTGATGCCTTACCGTCATTAGATCGAATGGCGTCTATTTTTGAAGAGGGCTTTGCATCATTAAATGATAGTGGGTCTGAGCGAAGTGTTGTATGGATAAATGCCATTTCAGTAATTAAATATACACTAGGTTTTGGTGTCGGATTAGTGGATTATGTACATATTGGCTCGCAAATTAATGGTATTTTACTTGTTGCCCATAATACATATTTGCAGATCTTTGCGGAATGGGGCATTTTATTCGGTGCATTATTTATCATATTTATGCTTTATTTACTGTTTGAATTATTTAGATTTAACATTTCTGGGAAAAATGTAACAGCAATTGTTGTAATGTTGACGATGCTGATTTACTTTTTAACAGTATCATTTAATAACTCAAGATATGTCGCTTTTATTTTAGGAATTATCGTCTTTATTGTTCAATATGAAAAGATGGAAAGGGATCGTAATGAAGAGTGATTCACTAAAAGAAAATATTATTTATCAAGGGCTATACCAATTGATTAGAACGATGACACCACTGATTACAATACCCATTATTTCACGTGCATTTGGTCCCAGTGGTGTGGGTATTGTTTCATTTTCTTTCAATATCGTGCAATACTTTTTGATGATTGCAAGTGTTGGCGTTCAGTTATATTTTAATAGAGTTATCGCGAAGTCCGTTAACGACAAACGGCAATTGTCTCAGCAGTTTTGGGATATCTTTGTCAGTAAATTATTTTTAGCGTTAACAGTTTTTGCGATGTATATGGTCGTAATTACTATATTTATAGATGATTACTATCTAATTTTCCTACTACAAGGAATCTATATTATAGGTGCAGCACTCGATATTTCATGGTTTTATGCTGGAACTGAAAAGTTTAAAATTCCTAGCCTCAGTAATATTGTTGCGTCTGGTATTGTATTAAGTGTAGTTGTTATCTTTGTCAAAGATCAATCAGATTTATCATTGTATGTATTTACTATTGCTATTGTGACGGTATTAAACCAATTACCTTTGTTTATCTACTTAAAACGATACATTAGCTTTGTTTCGGTTAATTGGATACACGTCTGGCAATTGTTTCGTTCGTCATTAGCATACTTATTACCAAATGGACAGCTCAACTTATATACTAGTATTTCTTGCGTTGTTCTTGGTTTAGTAGGCACATACCAACAAGTTGGTATCTTTTCTAACGCATTTAATATTTTAACGGTCGCAATCATAATGATTAATACATTTGATCTTGTAATGATTCCGCGTATTACCAAAATGTCTACCCAGCAATCACATAGTTTAACTAAAACGTTAGCTAATAATATGAATATTCAATTGATATTAACAATACCTATGGTCTTTGGTTTAATTGCAATTATGCCATCATTTTATTTATGGTTCTTTGGTGAGGAATTCGCATCAACTGTCCCATTGATGACCATTTTAGCGATACTTGTATTAATCATTCCTTTAAATATGTTGATAAGCAGGCAATATTTATTAATAGTGAATAAAATAAGATTATATAATGCGTCAATTACTATTGGTGCGGTAATGAATTTAGTATTATGTCTTGTTTTGATATATTTTTATGGAATTTACGGTGCGGCTATTGCACGTTTAATTACAGAGTTTATCTTACTTATTTGGCGATTTGTTGATATTACTAAAATCAATGTGAAGTTGAATATTGTAAGTACGATTCAATGTGTCATTGCTGCCGTTATGATGTTTATTGTGCTTGGTGTGGTCAATCATTATTTGCCCCCTACAATGTACGCTACGCTGCTATTAATTGCGATTGGTATAGTAGTTTATCTTTTATTAATGATGACTATGAAAAATCAATACGTATGGCAAATATTGAGGCATCTTCGACATAAAACAATTTAAGTATCGGTAACGCTATACTTTAGAAATTTAAGATTAAGAAGAAAAGGCAATTTCTTATTGAAAAATGGAAGTTGTCTTTTTTAATTCTCTTTAAAAGCGGGAAACAAAAGCAGTTAAATGCCTTTTTGCATTCAATATTAAATATTATATCAATTTCGAATATTTAAATTTTATATAATTGGATATAACAAATAAATAATAATTATTGCAAAACACACCCGAAATTAATTATTATAAAAGTATATTCATAAAAGGAGGAATATACTTATGGCATTTAAATTACCAAATTTACCATATGCATATGATGCATTGGAACCATATATAGATCAAAGAACAATGGAGTTTCATCACGACAAACATCACAATACGTACGTGACGAAATTAAACGCAACAGTTGAAGGAACAGAGTTAGAGCATCAATCATTAGCGGATATGATTGCTAACTTAGACAAGGTACCGGAAGCGATGAGGATGTCAGTCCGTAATAATGGCGGTGGTCATTTTAACCATTCATTATTCTGGGAAATACTATCACCTAATTCTGAAGAAAAAGGTGGTGTAATAGATGACATCAAAGCGCAGTGGGGCACTTTAGATGAATTTAAAAATGAATTTGCAAATAAAGCAACAACATTATTTGGATCAGGTTGGACTTGGTTAGTTGTTAATGATGGCAAATTAGAAATTGTGACAACGCCAAACCAAGATAATCCATTAACAGAAGGCAAAACACCAATCTTACTATTTGATGTTTGGGAGCATGCCTACTATCTGAAATATCAAAATAAACGTCCAGACTATATGACTGCATTTTGGAATATTGTTAACTGGAAAAAAGTTGATGAATTATACCAAGCAGCAAAATAATATAACTTAATATAATTGAGGTGGAGCATCTACAAGGTGTTCCACTTTTTTGTACTTAATATCTTTACTTATTTGTTTTTGTGTAATGGGATAGCACGTAAAAGTGGCAAAATAATAAGATAAATTTCAAACTCGAAATACCTTATTATTGTTGACTAAAACGATGACTTAAATGTTATATACATTAGACAACACTATTAATTAATCAAGATATTGTCATTAAATAAATTGACAAAATAAGTAATTATTGTGAATCTAAAGTGAAATTTTTATAAAAAATTGTAATGATTCAAAAATTTTGTTGCATTTCTTTTGTAATCATATGATAATGTAAATGTAATCAAATTGTAATATAAGGGGAAAAGACAATGAAAAAATTAGCAACAGTAGGTTCTTTAATTGTAACAAGCACTTTAGTATTCTCAAGTATGCCTTTTCAAAATGCGCATGCCGACACAACTTCAATGAATGTGTCGAATAAACAAAGCCAAAATGTACAAAATCATCGTCCTTATGGCGGAGTAGTACCACAAGGAATGACGCAAGCACAATATACTGAATTAGAGAAAGCTTTACCCCAATTAAGCGCTGGCAGTAATATGAAAGACTATAATATGAAATTGTATGATGCGACGCAAAATATTGCTGATAAATACAATGTGATAATTACAACTAATGTAGGGGTATTTAAACCACATGCTGTTAGAGATATGAATGGCCATGCGTTACCTTTAACAAAAGATGGCAATTTTTATCAAACGAATGTAGATGCAAATGGTATTAATCATGGTGGTAGTGAAATGGTGCAAAATAAAACAGGTCATATGAGTCAACAAGGCCATATGAATCAGAACACACACATGAACCAACAGCCACACATGCAACAAGGTCATATGCAATCATCAAACCATCAAATGATGAGTCCAAAAGCAAATATGCAATCATCAAATCATCAAATGAACCAAAGTAACAAAAAAGTTTTACCAGCTGCTGGTGAAAGTATGACATCAAGTATACTTACTGCAAGTATTGCCGCACTACTATTAGTATCTGGTTTATTCTTAGCATTTAGACGACGTTCAACAAATTAATAAACATAATACGATTAATAATAGAAAAATCGTGTGATTATCTGAGCGAGCCTAGGACATAAATAAATGTCCTAGGCTCGCTAATGTTATATTGGCAGTAGTTGACTGAATGAAATTGCGCTTGTAACAAGCTTTTCCATTTCTTACCCACTCCCTAAATAGTCATCAAAAAATTTCTTATATTTTAATAATTTTAATAATCCGATTGTCTTATACGTGTCAGTGTTAATTCAGATATTTCCTGTGGAATATACCACTTATTAATCATAATTGGATAAGGTGTTTGTGCGTACAATGTTTCAATAATCAGCCAACAATGTGTATCACCATCAAACACGTGACTATGATTTTTGAAGTGGGGTGCTTTGGTAATAGACATTTTTAAATCTGATTGATATGCATTGTTATAAATCGTTTGCTCAACGAACGTCTTCATGTCGTCTTCGTTTTGTGTATTCACTTTAAATGTGTCAATGACATTTAACGGTATAAAGGTAAAACAAAATGCATCAGCTTGCTTAGAATGATTGTCCTTTTTTTGATAATAGCGTTCCATTGCAATGACGGCAGAAGGATGGTTTGCAAACAAATGATTTGTATATTCACTTTCTAAATCAACACGATAATTAATTGATGACATAGATACGCGAGCTAGCAATATTTGATCAAGTGGATGCTTAAATTGATCCATACTTGAAGCGTGTTGGGCATTTGTTTGTGGAATAACAAAGTGTCCTTTCCCTCTTGTACTCTCTACGATGCCATCTTCGGCTAACAATTTTATAGCTTGGCGCAAAGTCATACGACTGACATCAAAGCGCGCACAAAGTTCCTTTTCAGTAGGTAATGCATGGCCACTCGGATATTTTCCTATTTGAATTTCTTTATATAACGTATTATAAATCGTTAAAAATTTTGGTTGTGTTTGCGTCACGTAGACAACCTCCATAAAGTTACTTAATCACTCTCATCATACAATAATTTTTACTCGAATTGGAAAAATTATAAAAATTAAACATAGATAGGTTTTGAAAATTAGTTTTATACAAGGTTAGAAGCTATAACTGTAAAATGTTCTTAATATTGTCAAAATGTAATGCTTGAAAGCGCTTTTAAAAAATATTATTATATACATGGTTAGACAAATAGACAAATCACTATACAAATATTGGGAGGAATATTTTATGAAATCAACACCACACATTAAACCAATGAATGACGTCGAAATTGCAGAAACGGTTCTATTGCCAGGAGATCCGTTAAGAGCTAAGTTCATTGCAGAAACTTATTTGGATGATGTGGAACAGTTCAATACAGTGCGAAACATGTTTGGTTTTACCGGAACATATAAAGGTAAAAAAGTTTCTGTCATGGGTTCAGGTATGGGTATGCCATCTATTGGCATTTACTCTTATGAATTAATTCATACATTTGGTTGTAAAAAATTAATTCGCGTTGGCTCTTGTGGCGCGATGCAAGAAAACATTGATTTATATGATGTGATTATTGCACAAGGTGCCTCTACTGATTCAAATTACGTTCAACAATATCAATTACCAGGTCATTTTGCGCCAATTGCTTCTTATCAATTATTAGAAAAAGCAGTTGAAACAGCACGTGACAAAGGTGTACGTCATCATGTAGGTAATGTGTTATCAAGTGATATTTTCTATAACGCGGATACAACAGCGAGTGAACGTTGGATGCGTATGGGTATTTTAGGTGTAGAAATGGAATCAGCTGCATTATACATGAATGCAATTTACGCTGGTGTCGAAGCATTAGGTGTGTTCACAGTGAGCGATCATTTAATTCATGAAACGTCAACAACACCTGAGGAAAGGGAACGTGCATTTACAGATATGATTGAAATTGCACTGTCATTGGTGTAGATGATTATGAATGTTGAATATTCTAAAATAAAGAAAGCAGTACCTATTTTATTATTCTTATTTGTATTCAGTTTGGTTATAGACAACTCATTTAAATTGATTTCTGTAGCCATTGCTGATGACTTAAACATATCTGTAACGACAGTAAGTTGGCAAGCGACATTAGCCGGTTTAGTAATTGGTATTGGCGCTGTAGTATACGCTTCATTATCTGATGCCATTAGTATACGCACACTATTTATTTATGGCGTGATATTAATCATTATCGGATCAATTATTGGTTACATTTTCCAACATCAATTCCCATTACTTTTAGTTGGACGTATTATTCAAACTGCCGGTTTAGCTGCTGCAGAGACATTATATGTGATATATGTTGCAAAGTATCTTTCTAAAGAGGACCAGAAGACTTACCTTGGCTTAAGTACGAGCAGTTATTCCTTGTCATTAGTTATCGGTACATTATCAGGTGGATTTATTTCTACGTATTTACACTGGACAAATATGTTTTTAATTGCATTAATCGTAGTATTTACGTTGCCATTCCTATTTAAATTATTACCAAAAGAAAATAATACGAATAAAGCTCATTTAGATTTTGTTGGCTTAATTCTAGTGGCAACTATTGCTACAACAGTCATGCTGTTTATTACGAACTTTAATTGGTTATATATGATTGGTGCCTTAATTGCGATTATCGTTTTTGCGCTATATATTAAAAATGCGCAACGTCCATTAGTAAATAAATCATTTTTCCAAAATAAACGTTATGCTTCATTTTTATTTATAGTATTTGTAATGTATGCTATCCAATTGGGTTATATTTTTACGTTCCCATTCATAATGGAGCAAATTTATCATCTGCAACTAGACACAACATCACTGTTATTAGTACCGGGTTATATAGTAGCAGTCATTGTTGGTGCACTAAGTGGTAAAATCGGCGAATATCTGAATTCAAAACAAGCGATTATCACAGCAATTATTTTAATAGCACTGAGCTTGATTTTACCTGCATTTGCAGTAGGTAATCACATTTCAATCTTCGTCATTTCTATGATATTCTTTGCAGGTAGCTTTGCTTTAATGTATGCACCTTTACTTAACGAAGCCATTAAAACAATAGATCTTAATATGACAGGTGTGGCTATTGGTTTTTATAATTTAATTATTAATGTGGCGGTATCTGTAGGTATTGCGATTGCTGCGGCTCTAATCGATTTTAAAGCATTAAATTTCCCAGGCAATGATGCATTAAGTTCACATTTCGGTATTATTTTAATTATTTTAGGTTTAATGAGTATTGTCGGATTAGTTTTATTCGTCAGCTTAAATCGTTGGACACAATCTGAAAAATAAATAGATATAAATTCGCGAGATATATTCGTATTTATAGTAAAATTAAATAAAGAGATTATATAACACGAGGAGTAGTAAGTATGAAATTTGAGAAATATATAGATCACACTTTATTGAAGCCTGAGTCAACACGTACGCAAATCGATCAAATCATCGATGAAGCGAAAGCATACAATTTTAAATCTGTATGTGTGAATCCAACACATGTTAAATATGCAGCAGAGCGACTAGCTGATTCAGAGGTGCTCGTTTGTACGGTAATAGGATTCCCATTAGGTGCGTCGACAACTGCAACGAAAGCATTTGAAACAGAAGATGCAATTCAAAATGGTGCAGATGAAATTGACATGGTCATCAACATCGGCGCATTAAAAGATGGACGTTTTGATGATGTACAACAAGACATTGAAGCAGTGGTTAAAGCTGCGAAAGGTCACACAGTAAAAG
>NZ_JACVZN010000029.1:0-36354 GCF_017151895.1 Staphylococcus sp. EG-SA-15
ATGATGTTAAAAATTATCTTATATGCATACACTCAATCTGTATTTTCTGGTCGTAGAATAGAGAAATTACTTCATGACAGTATTCGAATGATGTGGTTAGCTCAAAATCAAACACCTTCTTATAAAATTATTAATCGTTTTAGAGTAAATCCTAATACTGATGCATTAATTGAATCTTTATTTATCCAGTTTCATAGTCAATGTTTAAAGCAAAATCTTATTGATGATAATTCGATTTTTATTGAATGTCACAAGCTCTTTTATATTTAGCAAAATTTATTATCTTAAATCGGCTATAAACACTCATATAATAATGCTTCATTAGTATGCGGTAAGCATGACGGACACTATTCTCGGAGTCTGACCCCGAAACGTTTAATATACACTTTTACACGTCGCCTTCATTGAAGCGAATTGCCATAACCTTCACATTATATATAGTTCTTTCCATATAAATGTCCAAATTTTTAGAACAACGCAATAAATAACCATCCACCTAACTTATCAAAAGTTTAAGTGGATGGTTTTTCATTTATATTTATATTAGTGTTAATCCAATCATAGATTTATCTATATGCACTGCTCTATACATTTCCTCATTTAATTTGCTTTACTTTCATTTAAATCATTATCAAAACACTGGGCGTGTCATCGTTATTATTTCGCATCTTTGACACGTTTATCATCATTAGGAATCGCGAATAAAATTGCGATAAATGCCATGATCCCCATTAATACGTTAACCCAAAGTGCAATCATCGCACCTGTATGAATGCTCGTTGCAGCAACTGCACCGGCATATACTGCACCACTAATTGCGACACCGAATGCACCACCAAGTGATGAAGCCATTTTATAAATACCTGAAGCAACGCCAACTTTATCTAACGGTGCATTTGAAATAGCTGTATCTGTAGAAGGTGTTGCATAAATACCTAAGCCTAGTCCGAAACATAAATATCCTACGACACAACTGATAACATAAAATATGCCTGGTAAGAATACTAATGAAATAAGTGCAATACCAATGACCACAATGAATGTACCTAATAACATTGGTCGCTTAGAACCCATTTTTTGTAATAATTTTTCACCAACTCGAATCATCAATAACACCATGATTAAATAAGTAATTGATAAGTATCCTGCCTGCAATGCTGTATAACCTAAACCTTGTTGCACGAATGTATTCGCTACAATTAATGTACCTGCAACACCGTTTAATAAGAAGTTCGAAATCGTTGCACCTGTATATGGTTTATTTTCAAATAATTTAAAATCAATAAGCGGATTATCTACTTTTTTCTCAACTTTTAAGAAAATAAAGAATGCTACAATTACGATTGCAATTAAACCAAAGAACCATAATGATGTGTAACCAAGTGCTGCACCTTTAGTAATGACAACGTTTAAACTTAGCAACATAACTACTAGAACAATTAGCCCTGCAACGTCAAATTTATGTGTATTGGTAATTTCTGATTTCGTTTCAGGCGTCCCTTTGATGAGTAACATTGAAAGTACGGCAACGATAATTGAGAAGATGAAAATCCATCTCCAACCCATAGTTGTCGCAACTGCACCACCGAAGAGTGAACAGATACCACTGCCACCCCAAGAACCGATAGACCAATAACTTAAGGCACGCTGACGTTCAGCACCCTGATAATAAGTTTTCATAATGGCCAATGTAGAAGGCATAATACACGCTGCTGATACACCTTGTATAACACGACCTAAAATTAATAATGCCGGTAAATTCGTAATAATAATTAATGCTGAACCAATAATACTTAATAATAAACCGATATTCGTCATTTTCACGCGCCCAATTTTATCTGCCAGACCACCTGCTCCAACAACAAACATGCCTGAAAATAGTGCAGTTAGACTGACCGCAATACTAATTGTCCCCATGTCTGTACCAAAACTTTGTTGTAAATTCGGTACAACATTTACAAGTGATTGTGCAAACAACCAAAATGTAATAACACCTAATACAATACCTAAGATTAACTTGTTGCCCCCGCGATACGTTTCATTCATGTTAGTTATCTCCTTTAAGGTAATCTAAAACAACTGTCCCTACTGCTTCTGCAGAAATAAGTAATGATTTTTCTGAAATGTTAAATTTAGGATGATGATGTGGGTAAATTTCACCATTTTCCACCGCTGCACCTGTATAAATAAAGGCACTTGGGCGTTCTTTAGCATAATATGCAAAGTCTTCTGAAGGTGGTTGTGGTTCACACATTTCAACACCAAAATCAAGGTTTGCTTCTTTCAACGTCTTAGCCACGTACTCAGTAAACTCTGGATCATTATATAATGCTGGATAATCATCGTTATATTCTAAGGTGCAAGTTACACCATACATATCCTCTAATCCTTTTGATAAACGTTTAATTTCTTTTTCAATTGTTGCTTTTGTAGCATCTGTTAATCCACGTACATCACCTTCAATTTCAACAACATCTTTAATGACATTGAATTGACCTTTACCGTCAAATGAACCGATTGTGACAACACCGGTTTCAAATGGACTTAGTCGTCTAGATACAACTGTTTGTAACGCTGTGACGAAGTAGCTACCTGCAACAATGGCATCATTGGCCATATGTGGTGATGAACCATGACCACCTTTACCTTGAACTTTCAATTTGAAGAATGCGCGTCCTGTTTGAACATAACCAGGTCTGTAATACACTTTACCTGTTTTCATTGTGCTCATGACGTGTACACCTAATACATGATCAACACCGTCTAATACACCATTTTCAATCATTGTTTTAGCACCACCTGGTGGTACTTCTTCAGCTGGTTGATGTATCACAACGACTTTTCCTGTAAAACTATCTTTCATTTCAGCAAGCGTCTCTGCTAATACAAGCATGTATGCTGTATGTGCATCGTGACCACATGCGTGCATAACACCTTTATTTTGTGATGCAAAAGATAATCCTGTATCTTCAGTAATGGGTAATGCGTCAAAGTCTGCACGGATTGCTAATGTTTTACCAGGTTTCCCTGAATCAATCGTTACTTTAATTCCACGTGGTCCGACATTCGTTTCTACTTCCACATCTTTACCTTTGTAAAATTCAGCGATGTATTTCGCCGTTTCATCTTCATGAAAAGATAATTCTGGATGCTGATGTAAATAACGTCTGATCTCAATCATTTTGCCTTCTTTAGATTTTAAAGTTTCAATTAATTGTTGATTCATATCCTTCATCTCCTTAGTTACATCATAAATGATTAATCATTATTTATATTGCCAACAACAGAGATGTTAACCATTAATTTTTTGCAATTTTAGCTTTGAATATAAAAAATCACAAATTATGTATATCAAAATTTGTGATTTGTGATCATTTTATGAACTTGGGTAACGTTTTACTTCAATTAAGTGAATCCCATTCGTAATCATTTTAATGTTTAATGCCAGTGTGTCCGTGATATCTATATCATATACTTCTAATTTCGGAAAACTCATTCGATTAACGTAATCTATAGAGTCCTTGTCCATGCCATGTATCGTATGATGTTTGCGCCAAAGATTAAATAACGCACCATTTTCTTTATCTAAGGTAAAATGTTTAATCTTATACATACCTTCTTCCAAGGCATTAATGTTCAAATGGATCATTTCCGTTGCACGCATATTCATTTGATTGTCCAACGCTAAGTACGGATTAAAATGCTTTGCATCATATAACAATATTTGAAAATTTGAATCAGTTCCCGTGACAATACATGTATCATCAGAATACAAAATATTGCTTGTTAATTTATTAAATAGCAATGCCGTGAAATAGACCGGACGTTTTCCATTATATTGATGAAACAGTTCAATAGAATTCATATAATCCCGTTCATTTTTACAATGACTAACGTGCAAATCATAATTCAACCAATACCCGATACCCTCTACTTTAGAGCTTAACTTTAATAACTGCTCAATGATGATACCACCTCTAAAATATTCGCCGTTGGTTATAAATGTATCACCCGTCAATGTATTCCAATTGAGTAAAATGAGTGGACGCTTTAGGTTATGACGATGTATTAAGTCGATAAGGTAATTCGTTTTATTAATAATCATTTGACTCGCGGTTTTAAATTCATCATCATTCATTTTATTAAAATCAACAGCATCATTTGAATTGGCATCAAATACAAAATGGTCATTGTGTGGCTCAAGTCGTTTCAACAATGGTAGATGTCTTTCCGTAACTTGATCTAAGTGAATGTACAAGCCACCATTAGGGAATAACGCTTTAAAATAATCAATCATTTCAATCAAAGCATTGTGCAATGTCGTCACATACAAGTTGAACTTCAAATCTTTTCTATGACTGACATGCAGGGCAACGTGATGGATAAATACTTTGAATGCATCGATATAATCTCGTGAGTCATACTGATTCAAATGCATGGTTAGACTAAAATTATGATCTAATAAAAAGTCTAAACACAAATCGATATCATAAAATATATTCGAAATCTCTGCATCATACGTGAATGGCGCATTGAGCTTTTTCATAATATATGGCATCACATCATATGCTAATACTTCATTGACTTGAAAATCATGATGACATGTAAGCAACTGTGATTGATACTGTGTATTGAGCAAATTCCTCAAATAGCCCACTTGAATAATATGATTAAATTGATTTAGTTGTTGATTAGTTGGTTTAAAGGCAATCTCTTTATAGTTCATCTTTTCAATATCTTCAATAAAATGATTCATTTCTTCAATGTAGTCATTTAAAAGTAATATCAATTCACGGTCGTGATAATCATGTTGTGCCGATTGCTGGTTTTCAGTGATTGCTGGACGATCACCTCGATATTGTTTAGGTGTTTGATGCGTAAAGTGTTTAAATGTTCTCGCAAAGCTCGCTGCACTTGAAAAGCCATTTTGCAATGCAATATCAGTAATCGTTTCATCTGTGTATGTTAAATCGAGTTTCGCATGCTCAATTCGCGTCGTATTTAAGAAATGTTGGAATCCTACACCTAGCGATTCTGTAAACTTTTTAGACAGATGGCTCTCTGACCACCCAACGTATTCGCTTAATTCTGAAAGGCTTAAATCTTCATGAAAATGTAACTCGATATAGTCGCATACTTGATTCACTTTATCATCATTTAAGATACTTTGGTTCGAATGATATGTACGCGGGACATAATGAATCATATGCATAAGTAACTGAATCACAAGTTGTTGCTCAGTCAATTTAGACAACTCATTATGTCGGATATGTGTTGAAACCAGTCTTGCCATTATATTTCTCAGTTGATGTATATTCTTTGTTGTGGTCGCATCTGTTAAGTGAAAATATAGACAATGCGCATCATCAAACTTGTCTGCTAAATATTTCATTTGGAATTGGATATAACATATGATGCCATCTTGTTGAAGTTGAAATCGATACAAGTCGCGGTGGTTAATAATGAAAATGTCGCCATTGTTGCATTGCGTCATATTATTTTCATCATAAATATGTGCCTCACCTTTAATAACAAAACCAATCATTAAACCATTGAGCCTTTTGAAATCTGGCATGCTTTCAGTTTCTACTCGAATTAAATAATCACGTTGCATACTATCCCTCAATTCAGTAATATGAATACGTTTATTTTACATTATTTTACAGCAATATATTTGAAATTCGTGTTGAATCGTGTGTGTGGATGATTATTTATCCTCACTCGGTTCAAGATGTAAGTTAGCAGCAACTTTGTTTACTATTAAAAATAACCATCCTTTACGAATGGTTATGACTTCTTTTAATCATATTTATATAGATTTTTTAGTTCGTTGTTGGTTTGAAAAAGTATGTGACAATTCAACTAATTCATTATTTTTTTAAGCTCATTGCCTAATTTATCTAAGTCTTGCATGGCTTTATTAACCCAATCACCTTTAGCTACATTTTTAAAATCACTCTTAAATGTATGGCCATGATTAATTAACTGATTGATCAATTGCTTTTCAGATTTTTTCATTTTACTTTTATTTTCACGATGCTTTTCATCATGTTCAGGTGCGATGACTGTTGTGATTAGTTTTTTTTCCTGTCTTTTTTTCAAATCACCTACCATCCAACTATCTCCTAGTAAAGGATCAGACATAGGATTAGATAACGGATCAGGGATTCCCATAAGCTACTTCGCCTCCATTATTTTTTCAGATTGCTGTATATATTCTCTTCTTATTTCTTCTTTATAATCTTCTAACTTTAACTCTTTTTGTCTAATATAAGTATCTGCTTCATAATCAAATTCTTCAACTAGTCGTCTCACCTTAGCATTTGACTCTTCACCATAGTTCATTTTATTCTTTAAATACAAAAATGCATCATAACTTTGTTCATTTTCTCTTCTAAGGTGATATTTTAAATCACTAAGATTTTGTATCTCCCTTTCAATACGTTTCAACTCTATTTCATATGCATTTTCAAGATCATCTATTTTCTTGTATTCTTCAAACATCATATTAAATCACCTATTTGCCCTGCCAATTGTTGATCCTTAGCAACTATTTCATTAATACTTTTTTCGATTTGCTGTAAATACGAATTATATTTCTTAGATAAGTCCGTAATTTTATTTAGTTTGTCTTTTATTTCATTATGTGGTTCGGTAGCAAGTTTACTTTCATTAACACCACCATTATCTAATGCACTTACCTTTTCTGGGTATGAAAGATGTTTACCTACAATATCACTAGCTTCTTGTGCGTCTTTCCAATTTGCTTCAAATTTCTCATCCATAAGATTGAACATATTTTTCAACTGCTGAAGTTCTTGGTCAACCATTTTACTTAGTCCTTCAGCTACCGAAAATGCCACTAAAGTTTCAAGCAATTTTTGTTGAGAAGACGAGAGGGCGCCACCGTTCGTTTGCAGTAACTTCGATTTTATTTCATCTATTTTACCGAGTTTTTTCTCAGTATTTTTTTTCAAAGCCTTAAATGCTTTGTCATTTGCATCGCGATATCCTTTTACTAACATTAGTTCTTCGATTATTTCACGTTGTTCTTTTTCTCCTAAAAAATTCTCCATCGCATGGCCCTGACCATTGTTTATACGTAACACATCGCCACAAGTTAAATGATCTGTACGCTTCACTAAATAGTCTAATCCATCCTTTTGAGTTATAACCTTAGTAATATCTCCATCATAATTATCCATTAACTCTTTTAAATATTTTTCATCTGGAAATGTCGTATTTCTAAACAATTGACCACCAAATTTATTACGAATGCTTTTTACTTCTAACGGAGCAGGATTGTATGCCACAACATTTTTGATGTTATAACGAAGCCCAAGAAAGATAGCATCTCTCCCTCCTAAAGAATGACCAGTAACGGTATCAATTTCGTACTTTTTTTGTAAATTCTCAATAAACTGCTGTGTATTTGCAAAATGTTTTCCTTTATAATTGACCATTCCTACTCCAATGGCTAAATCCGCTACACCATCCTTCATAGTGCCTCGTACATCTTTCATATCTTGCTTAGAGGGTGGGAATAATAACGGAGACATCGAACTAAGTGCTACTCTTTTAAGTTGATCGCCGTGAAAGTTTGTACCAGCCATTCCAACAGTAACTTTACCTGTATCTTTATTTAAAAATGCCGTTGCCGTCGTCCCCGTACTGGGATCTGTATAACTTTCAATGTAGTCTAAGTTTTTAGGGAACTTTTTATGACTTTTTAATTTATCAATCTGAACATTAATTTTTTCATCATCTAAACCATTGTCATTTGCATTTTCAATTTCATAACTGATATTAGCTATTGCGCTAGTTTCTTCCGTATTACTCTTTATTTTACCGGAATCGATTTCATACTCTTTTTTAGTCATAATTATTTATCCTCACTTGGTTCAAGATGTAGACTATCAGTAAAAAAAGTATTTTCCCCTTTTTTCTCCACGAAAGTAAATTCAATGTCTTTATATCCAACTGATGAACCTTTTAAGTCTCCCGAACCTTTCAACAACAGCTTTGGCGCTTTATTTGTTGGTATATCATATCTTTTTCGTAATTGTTTTACATTATAATCATCATTAGTTAATTGATATTTAGCTGAATAACTCGGTACCTCTGGATTATATGAAATATCTCCATCTTTGTACTTCGACAAATCTTTAAAGTTGCCATATTGCGCGAAGAACTTAAAGTTTTCGATTTCTTTTTTTATTTTTTCGTCTTTGATATCTTTAGTTGGAATGATTTTATTGTCGACCATTTTAACCGGATATTCTATTTTATTATCCTGAGGTCTACCATCTTCATCTTTCTTTACTGCATTAACATAGTAAAATCCTTTTGCACTTCTTGTATTTCTATTCATATATAAGACCATACCTTTAACTTTCAGAGCTCCCCCCTTATTTTGAGTTGCCATTTCAGAACCAATAATCCATGTTCCCTTATCTTTTTTATCAAATTGATCATCACGATATCCTTCTTTATCGTATAAATCCTCTAGATTTTTAATAGGATACATACTTAATGTTTTTTCAAAACTTTTCTTAATTTCCGCTTCTTTACCCATGCCACAACCCCCAATAAAAATTGTTAAAAATAGTAAACTAATACATAAAACTATTTTTTTAAAACGCTTCACCGTATCACAACTTTCTTTTTATATGATTTGTTTTTGTGAATTACATATATTTATCAATTTATAACACTTTTTCACTTTAATATTACCAAAAATTATACAAGCAATCTATTAAACTAAAAATATTGTTATTCATTTAGATTTTTACTTATTTTCAAATAACACGAGTAGTAGATTAATTATAATTTGACTATTCTCAACTTATTTTTCCTAGATCAATTTGAATCATGATTATTTATCATCACTTGGGTTAAATTGTAGCCCATCACTAAAGTATATATTTTCTCCCTTTTTCTCTACGAAAGTAAATTCAATTTTTTTGTAGCCAATTGATGAACCTTTTAAATTCCCTGTACCTTTCAACAATAGCTTTGGTGCTTTATTCGTTGGTATATTATATCTTTTTCGTAATTGTTTTACATTATAATCATCATTAGTTAATTGATATTTAGCCGAATAACTCGGCACCTCTGGATTATATGAAATATCTCCGTCTTTATAATTTTTCAAATTTTTAAAGTTGCCGTATTGCGCGAAGAACTTAAAATTTTCGATTTCTTTTTTTATGTTTTCGTCTTTGATACCTTTAGTTGGAATGATTTTATTGTCTACCATTTTCACCGGATATTCTATTTTATTATCCTGAGGTCTACCATCTTCATCTTTCTTTACTGCATTAACATAGTAAAATCCTTTTGTTGTTTTGGTATTTCTATTCATATATAAGACCATACCTTTAACTTTTAGAGCTTCTCCTTTATTTTGAATTGCCATTTGAGAATTTACAATCCATGTTCCCTTATCATTTTTATCAAATTCGTCATCACGATAGCCTTCTTTATCGTATAAATCCTCTAGATTTTTAATCGGATACATACTCAATGTTTTTTCAAAACTTTTCTTTATTTCCGCTTCTTTCCCTGTACCACAACCAGCAGTGATACTAATGACTAAAAACAGAAGACTAATACCAAGCACTAATTTATTTACACGTTTTATCATTTCATCACTCTCTTTTTCCGGGATTGATTTCATATTCTGATTGAGCCATGATTATACATCTCCGCTTTTTTTATAATCTAAGCTATCACTAAAGTATATATTTTCTTCTTTTTTCTCTACAAACGTAAATTCAATATCTTTATATCCAACTGATGAACCTTTTAAATTCCCTGAACCTTTTAACAATAACTTTGGAGCTTTACTCGTCGGTATATCATATCTTTTGCGTAATTGTTTTACATTATAATCATCATTAGTTAATTGATATTTAGCCGAATAACTCGGCACCTCTGGATTATATGAAATATCTCCGTCTTTATAATTTTTCAAATTTTTAAAGTCGCCATATTGAACAAAGAACTTAAAGTTTTCGATTTCTTTTTTTATTTTTTCATCTTTAATTTCTTTTGTTGGAATGATTTTATTATCGACCATTTTAACCGGATATCTTTTTTCATTGTCGTGCGGTTTTCCTTCATCCTCGTCCTTAGTCACATCGACATAGTAGTAACCATTTGTTGTTTTGGTATTTCTATTCATATATAGAACCATGCCTTTAGCTACCATATCTTCATTATTAGGTTGAATAACCATTTCAGAATTTACAATCCATGTTCCCTTATCATTTTTATCAAATTGATCATCTCGATAGCCCTCTTTGTCATATAAATCCTCTAGGTTTTTAATCGGATACATACTCAACGTTTTTTCAAAACTTTTCTTAATTTCCGCTTCTTTACCCATGCCACAACCAGCAGTGATACTAATGACTAAAAACAGAAAAATAATGCCTAACACTAATTTGTTTAATCGTTTCATCATCTTACAACTCTCTTCTTTTTAAAATGATTTGTTTTTGTTAATTACATTTATCAATTTATAACACTTTTTCACTTTAATATTATCAAAAATTCCATAAACAATCTTTTCAATTTATAATATTGTTGAATTATTACTTATTTTCAAAATAAAAACGAGTAGTGAAAATAATTAGAATCTACTATTTTCATACTCGTCTTAATATCATTATTGAATCCTTATTTATTACTATCTATAATTTCGCTTACGATATCATCATATCCAGGCCATGGATATCCTGCATAGTCAACAATCAGCCAACCCGTTCTAGCTTTCCCATTTGCTTTAATCGTTTTTGCAATTTCAGGATTTATATGTGATGCATAGTTATAAGTACTATTAAATGCGCTACCTCCAGACGCTACACTCAAGAAATTCACATATACATTGTCTTTGTTACTATCCGTTTTAGCTTTAGCCAATAAATTTTTAACAGCTTCAACTTTTTTATCATAGTAATCTTTATACTCATCTTGTACTTTTAAATTTAAGCTACCATTATTAATTTTCGTTTCAAATGTCGCATTGTCTGCCCATTGAATACCTGACGTGTCAGCACCATAACCACTCTTTATGTATGTACCCCCCATTCTATTGAATAGGACAATTTTACCTTTCGTTTCTTTTAAAGTAGGATTCGCATTACTTCCTGTGTAAAAAAGATTCTGATATTGCGGGTTATTATAATAATATTCTCTAAAAATCTCTTCAAATGTCTTCGTAACTTTAGAATCGCTATCGTAGTCCTTTTTCATAGACATCACAATTGTTTCGTTTGGATAAGCACTCAAGTAATATTTAGCATCATCTAAAAATTTTCCTAGTTCATGATGCAAATAAACCATGCCGTGATGAACTGAAATCATATTATCAGCACTTGCTCTACCTCTAATATCAAAAAACCTGACTCCCGACTTCATTTGAGTAAGGTAATCTTTGCCTTGAGTCTTTGCCCAAACCGATTTTACCGGATCAGTTAAAGTGAATGAGCCACTATCATGTGAGCCTGGCATATTAATCTCAGTTAAATGTTTGCTTTCATCAAGTTTACTCATCCAATTTTCTGGACTTTTACTCAACGAATCTGACGCATGTGCTGAATGATACCAACCACCCATCACTACTAAAATGATACTTAAAAACAAAGTCTTAATACACTTTTTCATAATATCAACTTCTTTCTATATTTAATACATTAATTATACATCTTTTTTAAATAAAAATATGTGTAAAATTTTAAAACTTATTTAAACAATATTTAAGAGTATTAATTATAGGAATTATTGACATATGATTAAAGACCCTTAGGATAGTGCTTTACATATATAAGTTAAAAAAGGAGCTAGCTTTATAATCGCCAGCTCCTTATCGTTATTTTTTATCTTCCATTGTGTAACATACGAGGCCAAATATAATACCACCTATGCTCCAAACGATTAAATCACTTCTAGTATTTCCTAAGTCAGTGAAACCGTATATATCAGCTACAGTACCTGCTGTCAGCGCCAATGATGTAAATAAAATTGCTACTAAAATTGATTTTAGTTTAACGAAATCCTTACTATTTTTCTTATTTTCTTTATCTTTGCCACGCTTAACATCGTACGCTTTCAAGAAACGCAGTCCAATTAGTGCTTCAATTAAAATCAAAACGATGATGATTTGAGTGGTGATTGATAGTTTAGGCTCCAAAATGTGAATGAATATGTTAGAAATTACTAACGCAAGCAAAACGAGCATTGAATATGCATATAAAATGATAAATTTTGCCCCTTTTAATTCTTCAGTTGTTTCATTCTTGTCTGTTTGAGATCCACTTATTGCATTTAATATCCAGTTGTTAAATTTCTCCATTATTCAATTTTGCTCCTTTTAAAATGTATAACTTCCTCTATATACTTTTTTGTATGTTATTTTACATTTCTTTCTTTAAAAATCGTCTCATAAAATGGTTTCATCTGTATTCTTTGCATGTCGCCAATTACATAAAACTCTTTCTTAGCTCTTGTCACTGCAACGTTTAACAAGTTTGGTTTTTCGCATGACCAGTTCACAGCACCATCTTGGGTATTATCAGTACCTATTACAAAATACACCTTCTGAGCCTCTTTACCTTGAAAAGTATGAACAGTACCAATGGATTTATCGACCCATTGATTAATTTTTGTACGTTCAATATCAATTCTAGTCGGTAGTTGTTGCTTTAACATACGTTTAATCTGTTGCTGTACTGCTGAAAAAGGCGATATTACAAATGAGCTCGGTTCATTTTTACCTTCCTTAATTGCTTCAATCCAATCATCAGCTAATAATCCCACTACTTTTTCACCATGCTCTTTCACAAATTGTTTTTGAACTGCGTTTCCTTTAACGTCATACCAACCTGTTTTACCTACTTTTGTAATATTACTTGGCAACACCATTTTATTATTATAAGCGATTTGGTTAGCTATCGTGAACATAGGTTTTAAACATCGTCTGTGCACCCATAAAGGTATGCCTATCCAGGTTTTTTGATTACTATCAGTAGCATCAGATTTCCAAAAACCATATTGATTGGCGTTGTCTGCAACAGACTGCACAGAAGCTTCTTTAGAAACTAGATATTCCGGAACATGATAATTTTTACGAATGTTATCAATTAAATGACTTTCTAAAGTCACAACCGGTTCTATTTGAATCGGATCACCTACAGCTACAACTTTTTTTGAACGATATAATGCTCCCACAGCTGCTTGAGGTATTGCTTGTCCTGCTTCATCAATAAATAAGTAGTCTATGAAATCTTTTGGTATGCCCCCATACATAGATTTAAAGCTTGCAAACGTCGTACTAACTACTGGAAATATTAAATGCATCACATTCCATGCGTTGTGTACTTTATCTGGATTTGCATCAATTAATTTCCTTCTATCTTTAAAATCATTAATCGCATAATAAATAGTTGTATTATTAGCAATCAATAATAATTTATGCAATATCATTGCTCTTAAAAAGAGCATGGCACGTCTGTATTGAAGTTCGTCACTCGTCCACAGATTAGTAACTTGGCGCTCATCATAATTGTTGTCACTCCAAAAATCTTTTTCTGGAATTGTAATTTTTGACTCAATACGATATGCTTCTAACTCTTGTAACTGTGAATTTAACTCGTCTAATTGCAACTGTACTTTAGTTAATTGTTTAATTAATTTCTCTTTTTCTTTTAGTTTGCTAACAAGGTCTTCATGTTTGTTTTTTTTACATTTCTCTAACTCTAACTGTTGTGTTAATAATTGTTGCTTCTCTTTATTATGATCTTTATAGCTTTCATCTTCTTCTGAATTAAACATCGCTTTCAGTTTGTTAATAAAACCTTTGTTGCTTTCTTTGATGGATTTAATTAACTCATTTAAAGTTTCTATTTGCTTAACAATATAATTAATTCGATTATCCAAATCTTCTATTTCTTTATTGTCTCGTAACGTTTCATTATCTAAATGATATACCTGTTCTTCAATACTTGTTTTTTCACTATTAATAACCTGTTCAATCTTAGAGAAAGACTCACAATTTTTATAAACATCATATGCTCTAATAGATTCTTCTTTTAACATTTCAACATGCCTCAACTCTTCTAAAAATGCACGTTGATGTGATTGCCATTCACTCATTAACTCGTTATAACTCATACGATTATTCTCATTTTGTAGTAATTTAGCAAAGCCAATATCATTCGCATCTTGTTTTAACATATGACTCAATACTTGGTTAATATTAGTACTTTTACCAAAAACTCCAGAAAATAAGCCCCAGGCACTTTCACCAATCAAATCTTCAGCTATTTCAGCAAAATCTTTTAATTCATGTGCTAAATTTGCATAATTCTGTTCATATTTAGGGAATTTACATTTTTCGGGATTTCTTATAATTTCTTCAATTTTCGGTAAATCTTTAGATATATTTTCAACAGCTCCATTATTACTAGATGCGACTACCATCTTATATTTGGCAATAGATTCCTTTAGTAAGTATACGTATTTATCATCCGTTTCATGAATTTTTGTTTTGACAAATGCATCTTTAGGATTATTTAGTTTAGCTAACTCTTTACCTCTTTCAACTACTAGATGAGCAAATATATCTTTTAATAAAGTAGTCTTACCTGTACCTGGTGGCCCATTAACTGAACTTATTCTTTCATTACCACTCGTAATTTGGTTTACAGCAAGTTGTTGCATTAAAGACAATCTAAACTCAGTCTGTGATGGCCATCGTCCATCAGGCAAACGTGAAGGATGTAAAAATTTGTCAAACATTTCTTTATTTTCATCTACTTCTATGCGCTGACTTTCTTCTACACCTTCAATGTAATCAATTAAAGTTTGGTTGGGAGATTTTCTTGCTTTCTCAATATCACTTATGAAGAAGCTGTTAAATTCCGGCTGTGGTAAATCACTATCTTTCACATATTCTATTGCTACATAATGTCCAAATAATCCATCTTTCTTTGAATTTAATACAGAAAAGTACTCATCATAAGCTTTGTCCATCTTCTTCAATTTAAATTCATTAATTGGTTCATCTGCTAAAATTTCTTTTACTTTTTGAACAAATTTTTCAACAGAATCATTAAATTTTTCTTCTATATTGGCATTTTTGTTCTTTTCAATTTCTTTTAATGCACTCATAATCATCGGAATATGTATAGAATCAACTATCACTTTGCCGTGTTTATCTGTGTTAAATGTGTAACCATAACAGTGTGTCCCATTTGGATTATGAATCTCAGAATAATCATCAAAAATATCCTGAATTTTCAAATTAATTTCATTATAGCGGAAGCAATGTCTATAAAATTTAAATATAAGTTCCCCAGTCTCTGATTTTTCTTCTGATATAATAAAGCGTTCAGCATTCCATATTTCAAAATATTCATCAAAACTTTGAAGTTGTGCTTGCTTTGCACCATTTTTAAAATGTTCAGCTGAGAGTATATCTTCCGCTGTAAAATTTACTTCTCCTGGACTTAAAGATTCAATTAACAACCAAGCCGATAACGTATCATTTAGCAATTGACTCATGAAATCCCACCTTGTTCCCTGTTTGTTTTTTACTTAATGCCATTTTAACAAATAATTTAATCATATTAGTGTTTTTTCAAAAATATTCATATATTATCATTACCATATTTATTCAACAAATGTTTGTAAAATCCTCACTAATAAAATTAATCGATATGACCATAATTCATTATCCAATAAATGACTATAAAAATTTCTTCTATGCCTTCATTTCCAACTAAATTTGAACATCAAAAAAGAGCACTCCTGAATGAGCACTCCCTTAATTATCTTTCCATTATATTTGTATTGTCGACGGTTTCGATTTCTTTATTTTTATTTGTAGCTTTTTTCGCAACAATTAACAACGTTGAAAGTACTGCTAAAGCTAAATAAGCATAACCGCCCGCTTGTTTCATTACAAAACTACCGTAATAGTATCTTACGCCACCTTCGTCCATATAAATTTTCGTAGTGTGAACCAAAACTAGAGATAAGCCTAGACAAATTGACAAACCAATCGTAGTGTAAACCATGTATTTTTTAAATGTCTGTTTTTTCTTTTTTTGCTTATAAAACGGTAGAAAACATAATCCATATGGCATTAAAAAAATGATACCTGCAATACCAAAGGTAAGTATGACAAGCCAAAAAAGTAACGCTGATACTATATAATATAGATAAAATTGAGAAATACCCGCCGTAGCCAAGATTAGAAATAAAAAAGTAGTAGCGAATTTATATGTCTCACTTACTTTATTAACTTGGTTTAAAAAGTTATCGATTGCTTTATTCTTTTTTGAAATATGTACTATACCTTCTATAATCACCCAAATAATACCACCAATAACTAACAAAGCAAAAACTGGGGTTACGAGACTAATTAACATATCGTTCACCTGCTCACCTCTATTTTCAAATAATTGTGATTGAATTAAATCATTCTAATTTTTGTAAAGTTACTTATTCAATTTATTATATTTATTAACTCTATGATAACAAAAATACTGTTTGTGTATAACAATAAATCGAGATACTCAATAAATTGACAATATGAAATTGATGATTTTCAAAATAGTTGAGTATGGCAATTAATGATTAGTTTTTCAAATCATTTTTTATGGTCTTAAATAAATCAGTGAGATTTGTTGCTTCGTCAAAATCTGGAATTAATATCATTTCTTTAGCACCTGGATATGGGGAGACTAATGTATTATCTTGCAATTTCTGCTGGGCACTTTTAGTCGCCTTGACCAATAATCTATTATCATACAAACCACCTATAACCACACTATCATAATAAATAATATATTCTCCCATCATCTTTCTAGTTTTAACGGCATTTGAATTCACATGATTTAAAAACAAATTATTTATATCTTTTTCAGTAGCCATTGTAATCGCTCCTTCAGTTTTATGTTTAATCACATTCGTATTAATGAATCATTTCGAGTTGCTCTTAATTTTATCTATAATTATATGCGTAGTTAAAATCAAACCAATGGAAAAGAAAATAATGATAACAATGTTAAGAAATATAGTTATAAAATTATAGTTTGGAAGGTATGCGAATAGCAGAAACATAGGTATCGCAAAAAATAAATCCCACCAACCTAAACTTTTTAAAGAATGCTTTAAATCTTCCATAATATCACCTTTATAAATTTGTCTTTGTTATAAGATAACTAAAAAATCGCTTTACTGTAAAAGTAGCCAAAGAAAATTCTGAATCATATTCATAAGTAGTGTATCATTAATAATGAACTATCTAATACGATAATCCTTGATCTTTGTATTGATCAACTTACCACAACATTCATTTTAGACTACTCTTAGACTTCCCTTTCAAATGGTTGCATCTATTGAAATTCCTTTTGTATAAGTTAGGCTTTTGTGGTAATATCATCATGCATAAAAAATCGAGATACTAATTATAAAGAGGGTATAAATATATTATGAAAGAAAATTTTTGGAGTGAATTACCACGTCCATTTTTTATTTTGGCGCCAATGGAAGACGTTACAGATATCGTCTTTCGACACGTTGTAAGTGAAGCAGCTAGACCGGATGTGTTTTTCACTGAATTTACAAATACTGAAAGCTTTTGCCACCCTGAAGGCATACATAGTGTGCGTGGACGCTTAACTTTTAGTGAAGATGAACAGCCGATGGTCGCTCACATATGGGGAGATAAGCCAGAACAGTTCCGTGAAACGAGTATTCAATTAGCTAAAATGGGCTTTAAAGGCATAGACTTAAATATGGGATGTCCTGTAGCAAATGTTGCTAAAAAGGGTAAGGGTTCCGGCTTAATCTTAAGGCCGGATGTCGCTGCCGAAATTATTCAAGCAACTAAAGCAGGTGGGCTTCCGGTAAGTGTTAAAACACGCCTTGGCTACTATGAAATCGATGAATGGAAAGATTGGTTGAAGCACGTCTTCGAACAAGACATTGCCAATTTATCTATTCATCTTCGTACACGTAAAGAAATGAGTAAAGTAGATGCACATTGGGAATTAATCGAAGCTATTAAAAATTTACGTGACGAAATTGCACCAAATACATTGTTAACAATTAACGGTGATATTCCCGATAGAAAAACAGGACTTGAACTTGCAGAAAAATATGGCATTGATGGCGTCATGATTGGTAGAGGCATTTTCCACAATCCATTCGCTTTTGAAAAAGAACCACGCGAACACACAAGCAAAGAACTATTAGATTTGTTGAGATTGCATCTATCATTGTTTAACAAATATGAAAAAGATGAAATACGACAATTCAAGAGCTTGCGTAGATTCTTTAAAATCTATGTGCGTGGTATAAGAGGCGCTAGTGAACTTCGCCATCAATTGATGAATACACAATCAATTGCAGAAGCAAGAGCACTACTCGATGAATTTGAAGCCCAAATGGACGAAGACGTTAAAATTGAATTATAGTATGAGTAATAAAGGTTGAGGAGGAATTTAATGTTCCTCCTTTTTTGTTTGTGTGAAAGTCTTTTAGGTATGAACTTTTAATCAATTATTATTTAATAAGGAACTTTTCAAGATACTTTAATGCTTCTTGAAAAGTTGCTCTATATTTCATTATTTAAAAGCGATTTTACGAATAAGTTTATTTGTAATTTCTTTCTCATTATTAATTGCATGAAGAATTTGTATTTGTTGCTCCCGTATAACATACATACCTTCAAGAGAAAGGTTTTTAGCGATTTGTTTGTTAATCTTTGAGTCAATAGTAATCACGTTATCGCCTCCTGTATAGCACTATTATATCGTTTATCAACTAACTGTTTTATTTGGTGGTACCACCTGTACATTGATACCCATAATAAATACCGTATAAGTCTATTTTTCTCGACCTCATAGTATTCACCTTGAAATGATTTTTATACTTTTTTATTTTTAATTAACAACGATGGTGAAATTTATTTTGTATATAGATATATATCAATATGACTTATGTCTTCAGACTTTAAAGTTTTATTGTCTTCATAAATTTTATCAATTTCATAGTCATTTTCTCCTTTCAGATCATAGATATCAAATGAATAATCTCTAGGAGTTTTCATATCAAATTCAATTAGACCTTTTCTTATTTCACTGTCTTTATAATAAATTCTATATTTATTAGATAATTTTTTCTCATTTTAATATCTAATTCTTGTAATGTAACATTCTTCTTATTTGTTCGAATTAATTCTGTTTCTTTTTGAATGCCATTTACCCAGACATTAGCCCCTATAACTCTTTCTTGTTCCAATTTTTCATTATTAAGAGTAGTCCCTCCATATAGACATTCGGAAATATTTTCACTAACTTTTTCACATTTATAATAAAAAGATGCACCATAAATATCGACATTTTTATTTTTAAAGTTCTGAGCTAAACCAGCACTAGCAAATTTTACTCTCAAATCATTACCATTGTCTCCTTGATTTCTAAATATTAAATCTTTTTCTCCAATTATTTCGCTACTTATAACATTTTCTTTAATAAATGGGTGATTATATTGGCCGTATGCATTAGCTAAAGCTAAGTCACTCAACTCACTTTTATCATGTAAATCTTCTGCTTTTGCATATGAAGTTAATACAAACAAGAGCGTAAAAAACAAAATAATATTCTAATTTTCTTTCTCATTAAAAAACTCCTCAATATATATTTTCATAATGCAATTATAAAACGAAGTAAATATTTTTAATATAGAAAGTCAGATTTTTTATAATTTTAATCCAGTTGAAGAATAATCACTACTTGATTATTCTTCCTTTCACACCACCGAGCGTACGGTTCCTTACTCGGCGGCTCAATATCTTGCATAAGCCGTCTCTGCGAGTTGAGTTAGTGATAATAACCCCCACTTGTAGAGACATTCTGTTGTAAGTACACATTGAACTTCATTTGTAAATGATAAATGCCAGTCAAGTCGCTAACCATTCCAGGTACACTAAAGAAAAAATGTAGGAAATTCAGTATTTTCATTTCGCCATTTCTCTATATTTTATAGTCACCATTTACAATCGTTCTAAAGTATTTGAATTTACCGGATAATCATATAGACTAAAAGATTATCAAAATGAGAACAAATTGAAAGTATGACAATCTTAATAGCAGTATAAAAAAGCACTTTTTTATACTGCTATTAAGATCTATAAGGGTCAACTTATGTAATCAAAATCAAAGATTGAAATTTATATTAAAATAACGATACTTTATAAATTATGTGATACATGTTATATTATTGTATTATCATGGATGAAAGAGGATGCGAAAATGCGTTATATCGGCTCGAAGATATCACTATTACACGAAATAAAGAAATTATTGGATAGACATGTTCAAGGAAATGAACAATCTTTTTTAGATTTATTTGCTGGTACAAACTCAGTTGCTAGATTTTTCAAAAACGATTATGCAGTCATTACAAATGATATTCTTTATTTCAGTTTTGTAAATGCTAAAGCCACGATTGAAAATAATGATAAACTTGAATTTAATAAACTTGAATTCAACCCTTTTGAATTTTTTAACAATGATAAACATGCTTTCAACTACTCTCGTAATAATTATTATACCGAAAACTATACACCTGTAGGAGGATCAATGTATTTTACCGAAGATAATGGTAGACGAATTGATTTCATTAGAAATACTATTGATAATTGGTATAAAAAGGACCTACTAACCGAATATGAATACTATTATTTAATAGCTTCATTAATAGAATCCATACCTTTTGTAAGTAATACGACAGGTACATACGGAGCTTTCCTGAAACATTGGGATAAAAGGGCATTAAAACCACTAAATATAAAGCCTCTAATGATTGTTAATAATAATCAAAATAATAAAGCCTATAATGAGGACGCTAATAATCTTATTAGAAAAATTAAGCCTGATATCACCTATATCGATATACCTTATAATAACAGGCAATATGCTTCTAATTATCACCTATTAGAAAATTTAGCTAAAAACAATCAACCTAGTTTAAAGGGCAAAACTAAAATATTTGATTGGAGCCATTTAAAAAGTGAATATTCAATGAAATTAAAAGCATATAACGCTTTAGAAGACCTTATTAAAAATATTGATACTATACATCTTATACTTAGTTATAATGATGAGGGGATTATAAGCTATAATGACATTTTAGAACTATTGAAAAAACACTCTATAAATAATTCTGTAGACCTTGTTAAAATACCTTTTAGAAAATATAAATCAAAAATTTCTTCTACAAAAACAGAACTTAATGAATACCTTTTTTATATTAAAAAAAAAGATTGTAAAAAAGAAAAATTACCTGAATCTCAAAATGGAAAGATAACTAAATGGAATCCAACTCAAAATTATTATATTAAGAGTCCACTTAATTACATAGGTGGAAAATATAAGCTACTTGACCAAATAATACCTTTATTCCCTAAAAATATTTCTACATTTGTCGATTTATTTGCTGGTGGTGCTAATGTAGGAGTAAATGTAAAAGCTTCTAGACATATTTTTATTGATATGAATTTTAAAATTAATGAGATGTTTAGATTATTTGCAAAAGAAGATTCTCAAAAATTAATAAGTCAAATTAATCGTAGAATTAAAGAAAAAAATTTAAGTAAAACTAATGAACAATCCTTTATTAAATTTAGAAATCAATATAATCAAAATCCCAATCCTATTGATTTATATATTTTAATTTCGTATTCATATAACTATCAAATTCGATTTAATAACAACCTAAAATTCAATAATCCATTCGGAAAAAATCGAAGCTATTTTAGTAATAATATGAAGAATAATTTAGTGAATTTTAGCAACAAGCTAAAATCTTTAAATCACGAGTTTATTGATAGTTATTTTCAAGATATCGATTTATCTTTCTTAGATAAAGAAGCATTAGTTTATCTCGATCCACCATATATTATAACCACAGGTAGTTATAATGATGGTAATCGTGGCTTTCAAAATTGGGGAATATCTCAAGAAAAGCAAATGTATAATTTGATGAAAACTCTAACAGATAGAGGTATACGTTATGCACTTAGTAACGTTCTACACCACAAAAACATTGAAAACAAATTATTACAAAAGTTTATCGACGAGAATAATGTCCAAGTCCACCATTTAAATCATAGCTATCATAATTCATCTTACAATACAACAAGAGCTCAAAGCGATGAAGTTTTAATTACTAACTATGATAAAGATACTTTCAAATTATTAGATTAACCATAATAAACATCATAATTTTATTATAGAGGCTAATGTGCATTTAGCCTCTATTAATCTATAAAAATTTAATTTCTGTGTTATTCATATATTTAGGTATTGAATTTACATTGAGTTCTTTAGTTTGAACTTTATGAGCTCCCATTAATAGTTGATATACATTGATTGAAGCTCCTTTTACATTAGTTCTTTGAGCAGTTTCTTGTAATTGTTCTTCAAATTTCCCAATAAATTCACTAGAAATCCATAAATAGAAATAATTATTTGAACTTATTTCATTATCAAAGACTTTCCACCACTCATTAGGATTATAATCTTTACTTCTCTTAATATTTTCATCTATATACCTAACCATCTTATCTTCTTCTGATATATTTTTTTTATACCCTTTGCTGTATGCCTTAGTATCAGCTATGATGCCAAAATTTTCATTCCATATTAAGATATCAGGTTTACGTGTACCGCCTAAATGTCTGGTATTTAATTTATATATTTCTCTAAATAATTCTGAAGTTATTAATTCGAAATCTCTATTTGCCTTACCATCATATGCTAAATCTAATAATGTAATAAATTTATTTGGAAGATTTGTATTAGAAACAAAATATTCCTTTAAATTCAATCTACTTTTTTCTCTACTAGTTAATTTCAAATTTGTATTTGGAATATAGAAATCGTTTATCTTATCTAACAATTTAATTGAATTTCCTTTTAGTTCAATTCTTATACCTATATTATTCAATCCTTCTATGTCAGTTTTAATCACGTCTAATGATTCTTCAAAACCTTTATGTTTCAAATGATTCATAAGTCCATTTAGAGAAGAAGAATTTTTTAAATACTTCAAAATAATTCCTCTCCTTGTTCTAATGTAATTTTTACCTTCTCCTTTAACTGATAAAAATTCCCATAATAAATATTTCTCTACCTTGCTATTTTTAGACTTTCCTTGAGATTGCATTAAAGCGTGCTTACCTTTGCCTGTAATTGAATACTCAATAAAACCTGTAACTTCTGTATTCTTTGAAGACATATATCTACTATTTTTTTGACTAACAAAATCTACCTTTTTTAGCCATCCACATATCATTCTTGCATACTTATCTGCCGTACCTTCAACGTCAGAGCGAATTTTTTTCAATTCTTTTATACTCTCTGTTTCTTTAACCCACTCTATCATCAAGTCTTCTGAGTACGAAGTGAATCCAGGTTCATCCTTAAACCCCAATCTATTACCAATATAAAATTTTGTTACTCCATTTTTACTATTTAGAATATCTAGTACTCGAGTTGCAGGAGGATAGCTAAGTAAAGCTTTACTTATAACTTTATTCATTTCTTTTTCTGAAACTGCATTTATCAACTCTTTTCCTTTATTAGTTATTTTAAAAGTATCATTTTCCATATTATGTTTGACAAAATTTAAACTTACTGCCCATCTTAAAAAACCATCTGATGTCCAATCATCTGTAAAATTTTTACCTTTAGTATTTGCACTTTGTGACTCTAATGAGATTTGAATTAAAGCATTTGGGACAGCTTCTTTTCGAGTATTTGGAACCTTCCCATCTTTGTTTATATTTCTTCCCACTAATTCCATATACGTAAATTCTTCAACATTCTTATCTAACTTACTTTGTAAATTTTTTTGAATATCTTTAAAGTTATTTAAATTTTTTCCCACTAATCCTTCTTTTAATAAGCTATATTGTTTAGAATTACAATCAAAGATTTCAACTGTTTTCTTTAATTTATTGAAATCTGATGGATTTTGAATCCATCCGAATGATCTATATTTCATTTCTAAATATTCTCCTCTCATACAATATTTTAAGTTAACATAATGTTAACTTAAAATATTGTTTATATTAATTAGTTCATGGTTCATCATTCTTAAAGATTCACTTTTTTTTCGTAAATCTAGTCTAGCAATATTTCTAAAACTATCAATTAATGGTTTTATAAGTTCTATGTCAATTTTTTGTTCATCATATTGTTTCACTATTTCTTTTGAAAGTTTTTTAATTACTGTTATTTCTTTTGACTTTTTCTTAAAATGTTCTATATTGTTTATTTTTTTAATTTTTTCTATTTTACTGGTTATTTCTTTTATATTTTTTTGTAATTCCAAGTTATTTATAGCCGAATACAGCTCGTAATAAATATACTCAATTGTTTGTATTGCTTCTCCAAAATCATTATACTCAAATCTATAATTATTATTATGTGCATAAGAATGCCTATTACTAATTAAATTTTCGTATGATTTCACTTCTTGTTTAGTTTTTTTAAATATAAATTTATGTTCGGAAAAATACTTTGATAATTCTTTTTTTATATTTTCATATTTTACGTTTGGCGAGAATCTATCTTCACTAATTTTATCATCTAAAAATTTGTTTATATGAGCATTCTTATGTTCTTTATATTCTAATATGCAATATATAAATTCTTTTATCATATTTTCTGAAACAGCATAACAGCTTATAAGCAACTCCCTTTGCATTGCATCGGTTATTTTTTTATAATGTCCTGGTTCTTTACCTAAAATCTTCATAAATTTCCTCATATGATGATTTTTATCTGAAATAAAGTTTAAAATTTCTTCTAATTCTAAATACTTAGCTTTTAGATTTTCAATGAATTCTTTATTATATTCATAAAAATTTATATATCTATACAATACACTCATCTACAATTTCCTTAAAAACTCTAAACCTTTCTTTAATTGAATCATGCTTACCTGTTGATGTAGTAAATGGATTGTTACTTATTTCAGAAAACTCACTTATTCTGATTTTATACAATTCTTCTAGTTTATTAAAATCGATATTTTTTTCTTCATTATTTATCAACGCAGCTAGCAAAGATTCCATTATTGTTACACTTAGGTTCCCTACAAATTCATAATTGTTATTTCCTTTTTTTAAAACCCTTCTAAAAGGATTATCTTTAAAACTTTCAAATTCTATACATAACCGTTCTAAAGATTTTATAAATTTTTCATTGAAATTTTGATCTATTGAGGTTGGACTATATGTCTCACAATAGTCATTCAAAATATTTTTTATTCCATGATGACTTGTTATAAAATCTTTGTTAACTAATTTATTAAAAACAAAGGTCCTTAAGTAGGCCTCCACATGTAAATCCTTTTTTAATGCTGTATTAGTAAATATAGATTTTAATAACTTATTGTCATCGCATTTTTTATATAAATCAATCATAAAATCACCAGAAGCTAGTGATTTTCTTATTTGCATTGAGTTTAATTTTTGGGATCCCGTATTAATTCTTTCAAATATAAGATACTTTGACTTATAATTATCTGGATTTAGTTGTTTAAATTCTATTAATGGAATAGTACTTCTTTTTATTTTTCTTTGGAAATTTTCGCTTAATTGGTCAAAAGATTTTCCAGCAATACTTTTGTCTACCAATTTAGAAAGTCTCGCTTTAGGAGTTCTGGTTTTTCCTCTATCCTTTGAATAATTCCAAGGTCTTTGTTTCACAAAGTTACTAATTGCAGTAATTCGTTGTAGACCATCAATCACTTCATATTTATTACTTTCAATTTCTATTAAAAATAGTGGTGGTATAGGTAACCCTAAAATTATTGATTCAATTAACCTTGAACATTGAACAGAATCCCATACAAAATTTCTTTGCATAATTGGTATAGTAATCTCATCTTCTTCATACATTTCTATTAACTCTCCAAAAGATCTGTTACTTACCCAATGCTTTATTTCAAACTCTTCTAAATTACCATTAACCTCTTCAATTCTGTTCTCTAACAAACTTGATACACGAGCCTCAATATCGTCATCCACTTCAAGATTTAATTCTTTACATTTGTTTTGAAAATCATAAATATTTTCCACTTCCATTTCACAATCAAATTGATCATCCATCAAATCATTAACTGTTAAAATTTCAGTATTATTATCTCCTGTTTTTGTTTTATAATAAATTTTCATTTTCACACCTCTTGAATTATTTCTTTTAATTACATTAGTGTTACAACTCACGATAAGCTTAATTAATTTGATAAATCCCCCCTACTTATGATACGCTTCTGCTTATCAGTTGATGATGCGGTTTTTTATAACCAATATATTTGATTGCTATTCATCAAATAGCTTTTACTTTTTATATGAAGCTAAAAGAAATTCAGTTATCGTACGTGCTGCGTTGATTGCTAGAAAAGCATGTCTAGTTTCAGGCCTATAATTTTTCTTTGATTTACCATGTGCGTCACCATATTCATTCCTTACTTCGTCCAGACCGTTAATTACATTTATCATTCCACTCAAAATTGTTTTAAAAGTATTTTCATTATGTCCACCAGGAGAAAGATTCATAATATTACTTACTTTTTTATATAAACCTCTCAAGGTTTCATTATTATTAAATTTTTCTCCTTCAGAATCTAAAATATGCTTCAAAGTACTCTCAACCATCGATTTTGCAGATGTAATTGCGTCCTCTGGATCCGTTAGTGCCTCTTTTTCAATTCTATTACATTCTTTTAATACATATTCAATATCAAATTTTATTGCCAAAGATTTAATAGTACTTAAATTAACTTCTCTTTCATTTTTAGTTATTTTTCCTGTATCTTTATTATATTCATAACCTAATACATTAATTATTTTTATTAATCTATTAATTTCTTCGTCTTCATCAACTTCATGGATATACAGATTCCATTGAAACAAATACGTTTCTATAACATTAAGTAATTTAGAAAATTCAGCTTCATCTTCTAAATTTAAAGTACTAATATATTCCCACGCTAACGATTTACGTTGTCCGTTATATTTTTGATTTATAGAACTATCTCTCATAATGTTTGCATCAATAAAATTATTCTGAATTTCTCTGAGTGAGCTTCTTGAAGAAAGTAAGTCTAAAAATTTATCAATGAGTGTTGATTTTTTCATGATTTTCTCCTATTAACCAATAATTTTTCTCAAGTTCTAAAGTTCTCAAGTTCATCTTTTAAAACTTTAACTGTTTTTACTTTTTTAGTGATATCTTCTTTTTCAAGTTGTGACAAATGTTCAGTTCCAAATACACGTTTATTATTTTCATTAATTGACTGATTAACTTTATCCCAATTATCTAATATATAATTTTCAAAAAGTTCCTTTTCTACATCACTTTTATAAACCAAAACACATTCTAAAAATTTATCCATTGCAAATTTCTCTTCCATCGAATCACCCTTATACATAAAAAGATGAATATTATAAAGCATCGTCTCTTCAATGAAATAACGATAATAAATAGTATCATCTCTATGCATATTAAAATTTATCTCACCTAGTTCAGGTACTGGTGTTGTGTAGATACCTGAATCTAAAGAGATACACCGGCAACCATATAAAACTGTACTATGATATTTAAATTCGTAATATGAGTATAAAGTGTTACTATTGATTTGATTATACGCATAAAATGGACTTACTAAATTAAAATAATTTTCTTTTTCTTCAATGTCCTCATTTTTGTATACTATATACTCTGGCGATTCACTATGAAAATAACCTGTTGAGTTCTGCATCCATTTCTCAGGAGTTAGTAAATAATTCTGTAACCTCTTTATAGGAGTAGGATATAAACCAAAATGCATTTTCCATAATATTTCTGTATCTAATGGACTTGCAGTAGAATCTATTGGGGTATTTTTATCTTCAACTCTTGTATAAATGCTACCTGCATTGACTGTTTTGTTTTTTTTACTTTTTTGATCGGTTTCTGCTTTCTCCAGATAGTATGGTACATATCCTTTAGGATTTATTATAATGACATCGATTTCCTTTTCTTCATATTCAAATGTCATTAATGAAATCTTGGGGTGCCTACCCGCAGCAAATTTTTTTCCAGTAATAAATGATATTAATTCTTCTTGGTTTTTTCGATTTGAATCACCTGCAACCCCCAGAATATGACCGTTATCTGCGACTCCTAAAATTAAATAAGCTTCTTGATTCAACAAGTTATTTGATAAACAAATTATATCATGTAATAATTCTGCTTTATCTTTATGATATTCTGCTTTAAAATCCCAGTAACTCCCTTCTCTCTTTTCTTGTATTAAATTTATTATTTTATGCTTTAACATCCAATACTCTCCTTCTTGAAATTAAATATTCTATTTCGAAGTCAATTTTATCCTTCTTTATCTATTCAATCGTTCTCGTATTTACATATAAAAACAGGAACAAACGTTCCTTTAATTACTATTAATTCTACTTTATAATATAACTAAAGTAAAATTACTCGTTGCAAAAATTTTGAAAGGATAATCATTTTCAATTTTAAATATTATAAATATTTTATATTAAAAATGAATGCCTTAAAATCTATTCTAAAACACCTTCTTTGCATACATTTTTATACACTCCTTTTATGTTCAAAAATATTTATAATATAATTTATTAGTATATGAAAAAAAGTCTTAGAAGTTATGTTTTTACTAACCAGAGAAATGTGGTGTTTTATCTAACCTCTCATCAAGTACTTCTACAAATATTAAGATATAATATATTATTATAATTGATAAAGGTAGTGATATTATGAATAAGAGAGACATATATAATGAAAAATTTCAAAATGCATTAGTAGACATAATTTTGAACATTGATAAAATAAATGTCAAAGAAGTTTTTGATGATTCATGTAGGGCTGTAGATCAAGATAATAAAAAGGATACTTTAAATCGTTCTCCTAAAGATTTTTCCATAAATATAAGTGATATAGTAAGATATAGTATACTTTGCATGGAAAATTTAAATAGTGACAAGATTGAAGAAAATATCAATATGATTAAAAATCATAGTTCAGAATTAAATGACAACGACATGTTTATTCAAGAAAAAAATAATTTTACAACTAATTTTAATAAATTCTGCAACGCTCTAGGAATAAACATAGCAAACTTTAAATCAGGAAAATCATATGTATTTAAACCAAAAAGTTTATTTGTATTATATGATATACTCTCAAACAACTCAGTTTATCTACACTTTTTTAAAAACGGTATCAATGACAAAGATATAGATTCTTCTAATCGTATCAAAGAGAACTTATATTATTTCATCAATCATGAAATTACTGATCAAAGAGATTATGAACATGCTCTGACTAATTATTATCTCTATTTTCTAGTAGACAGTAATATAGAAATTGGAATCAAATCTATCATTATTAAGATTTTCACTGAAAAAGGTATCACTTCTAAAGATAAACTTCAGATTCTTGAATATTATTTAGATGAAATAGACGATTTAAACACTGAAATAAGTACCAAAATTGCTGATGCTCATGTGAAAAATAGTACAAACTTTTTAGAAAATGAAAAAGTAAGTATAAACAGTAATTTAGCAAAATATATTACTCATCGAGACACCAGAGCTTCGGCACCTAAAAATATGCTGTTATCATTAATTTTAAATAGTGACCTAGTGTCTCCAAAAGACTTAGAAGAAAAAGAACTCAAATATCCAAAGAAAATAACAAAAGAACATCATGATAAATTAATAAAAGAAATCAATAAAGCACTAGATTATTATAATGATAATAACACCACTCCTTCTGACTACTTTTATATAACTTCAGATTAATTTTTATTTAAAGCGCTGTTAAATCAGCGTTTTTTATTTTGTCAACAAAAATCCATCTTAATTTAGTACGGAATTTCTAACATATTTTTACAAGCTTTCAAATGATAACTTCTTGGCTAAAATGAACTTAAGAAAGTTAATTGTGCGCATATTTAATTTTCCTATCTTAGTTCATTAGTAGGAGGAAGTTAAATGTATTTCAATCAATCAGATAAATTCGAGCAGTTAAAAAAGAAAATATTAGGTATTTCATTCAATTTACCTGAAGGAGAAGAATTTACATTTCATGACTTGAACAGTCGTGCAAATGTACAATGTTCAAAAGCTGTACAACAAAATGTTGGACGTTGGTTCGCATATTTTGTAAAACATGCGCCACGTGTTCCATTTATTATTATCGGTAAGGATACTCACGGTCACTTAGTTTATCTTAAAACAGGTCCTAATCCACACCATAACAGCAACTCTTCGAAAGGAGGTGATTGCTAATGGCTCAAACTAACCTTTCATTTAATCCTTCACCACGATACAAATCAAAAAAAGGTTGGTATAAAGACACGCCCCCAAAAGAAAAAGGAGGAATGCCTACTGAAGTTGAAATCGCAGGTCCTATCGTTATCGAAAATAAGTTTATTGACCCTAAAACTAATACTGAAAAACTAATTATCACAGACGAAGATCAAAAAGAAATTGTTGAATCTAGTGATATTTTAACGACACAAAAATTGCCATCTTTAATGAAGTATGGATTTAGTATTAATGAAAAATATACAAAAGATTTAGGTTATGCGATGCAACAAATGCGCAATCAATTACCCATTTCCTACTTATATGAAGGGGTAGGTATACTGGAAACACCGTTTGGTCCTATTGTATCGTTAAGTGAAATCTATACTACTAAAGAATTTGATAATAAATCTCCATCTGACGCCATTTGTGATAATGCTTATGACTTAACTCCTAAAGGTACATTTGATAATTGGTATAACATGTATCTAAAAGAGGTTAAAGGTTCTCTTCTTTTAGAATTAGCAGTCGTATTTGGTATTTCTGCCTTAGTGACGAGTTTCCTGAAGCACAAACATGAAACCGAATTTGCCGGAATCATTTTTAGTTTTACAGGTCAATCCTCAACCGGTAAGTCAACTGCAGCTTCTTTAGCTGTATCAGTCGCTGGTAATCCCACCAAAGGTAATGAAACTCTCTTTAGAAGTTGGAATGCCACACGTAATGCACTTGAAGGTTACTTGAGTAACAATTTTGGTATACCTATTGTATTTGATGAACTCTCATCAGCAACTTTTAGAGATACAACGGGGTTATTGTACTCCATCACTGAAGGTCAAGGTCGTCAACGTTCAAACGTTCATGGAGAAGTTAAAACGCCTAAGAATTGGGGTACTTCTGTCATTTCAACGTCAGAATACAGTATTTTTAATGATTCAGCTCAAAACGATGGATTACGTGTAAGAACCATCGAGATTAATGAACAATTCACTACAAATGCGACCAATGCTGACAATATTAAAAAAGCTGTAGCACTAAACTATGGTCATGTTTTACCGTTAGTAGCTAAATATCTTATAAATCGTGAAGATGAAGTTATTCAATGGTTTTACAAGGAAGTAGATTGGTTTGAAGCTAAATTGAAAGACGAAACAAACAATACAGGTATTCGTATGTTTAAGCGTTATGCAGTCATTACAACATCTGCGAAAATATTAGGTCGTGTTTTATCTACAGATATTGATATCGCTAATATAAGAGACTACTTTATTGATTATCATACTCATACAGTCTCTGAACGCTCATTAGCTGATAAAGCTATTGATGTCATCATTCAATTTGTGGCACAAAACAGAGGTAAGTTTTCAGATGAAGGTGCTTTGAAAAATATGTTTGAGAACTATGGATTAATCTCATTAAAAGATGACCATATCGAAGTAAAAATAATTGCGAACGTTTTTAAACAGATGCTAAACAATCATCAATTTCAAGATGTTAATAATGTTGTCAACGCCTTAAGAGATAAAGGTTTCATATTAGCTGACCGTGGACGCCAAACAACTAAAAGAAGTGTCAAAGATAATAGCGGTAAAAAACAATCACTTGTATTTTACCATCTAAAATTAGATGTAGAGTTTGCATCTATCCTCGGATTAACTAAAGATAAGTCGTTACTTCAAAATTGGACACCGTCAAATGATAACAAAGCTGCGAAAGAACTTTTTAAATCCGCTAATGAAGGGATAGGCCCTTCAGGAGTTCACGAAGATTTCTAATTGTCTTTATCATACAACTGTGAAGCATCAAACTGAATAATCGACGTATTGAAGATAGAACAAATAACGGAGTGAAAAACATGGATGAACTTATCGAGATATTAGCCGATTTGGTAATTGAAGAAATCAATCAAACAAATGACTAATATGGACGCCCAACATCTCATTGATGTTGGGCTTATATATCAATTCATCCATAAATATATATTATCACTGTGAAAGGAGGAGCCGATATGAAACAAGTCATAGGCTATTTACGTCAAAGTACGATGAAACAACAATCTCTTGCAGCACAGAAACAAGCTATCGAAGCAATAGCCGAAAAACATCATATTCAACATATCAACTTTTATAGCGACAAACAATCAGGTCGCAAAGATAATCGTAGTGGGTATCGACAAATAACACAATTAATTCAACAAGGACAGTGTGACATATTATGCTGTTATCGTCTTAATAGGTTGCATCGTAATCTGAAAAATGCATTAAAACTCATCAAATTATGTCAAACGTACCATGTTCATATCTTAAGCGTACATGATGGTTACTTTGATATGGATCAAGCTTTCGACCGACTCAAGCTTAATATCTTCATCAGTTTAGCCGAACTTGAATCGGATAACATTGGAGAACAAGTCAGAAATGGGCTTCAAGAAAAAGCAAAGCAAGGTCGATTGATTACAACACATGCACCTTTTGGTTACGAATATCACAACGGAACATTCATCATCAATCAAAATGAGTCACCAACGGTAAAGGCTGTATTCAATTATTACATTAAAGGTCATGGTTATAAGAAAATTGCACAGTTATTAGAAGAAGATAACACGTATATCAATCGACAACCCTATCAAGTTCGTAACATTATCATCAATCCTAATTATTGTGGTCGTGTCAACAATCAATATGGCCAATTCGACAATATGTTTCCTTCTATTGTTTCCACAAGTATATATGAGCAAGCGCAGAGACTTCGATTGCAAAAACAAACCAAACAGACACCTTCGGATAATCAACTCAAACAAAAAATCAAATGCCCATGTTGTAATGCAACACTTACAAATATGACCATTAGAAAAAAGAATCATACATTACGTTACTACGTCTGTCCTAAAAACATGAATGCTTCACGCTTTGTCTGTGATTTTAAAGGCATCAATGCACAAACACTTGAAGATAAAGTATTAGAAGTGTGCCGAGACTTTTATCAAAATCAACGCATCTACACAAAAATTAAAAGTGCGATTGACAAACGCATCAAAAGACAAAGAAACATAGAAAAACATCACACATTGACTCAAGAACAACTGATAGAAAAGTTGGCACAAGGCATCATTGATGCAGAAACGTTCAGAGAGCAAACACAATCATTACGTCAACAACCGCAACGCACTACATCTATCAATGGGCATCAAATACAACACATCATTCAAAATATTATTCAAAAACGTTTCACGTTAAACATATTGTCCCCCTATATTGAAACCATTCACATTACGAAAGATAAAAATCTTATAGGAATCTATTTCAAAAATGAACCACTCAATATTGTCAATCAAACCATGCAATCATCGATTGCATAAATGAAGAAAGGATGTAACATAATGCAACAACTTAAAACAAAACGTGTCGGTATCTATGTACGTGTATCAACAGAAATGCAAAGCACAGAAGGTTATAGTATCGACGGACAAATCAATCAAATCAAAGAATACTGTGACTTCCATCATTTTGAAGTTAAAGATATATACGCTGACCGTGGTATTTCAGGTAAATCTATGAACAGACCTGAGCTCCAACGTATGTTGAAAGATGCAAAAGAAGGCAATATCGACTGTGTTATGGTATACAAAACAAACCGATTAGCTCGTAATACATCTGATCTTCTCAAAATTGTCGAAGATTTACACAAACAAAATGTCGAATTTTTCAGTTTGTCAGAGCGTATGGAAGTCAATACTTCTTCTGGTAAACTCATGTTACAGATACTTGCGAGTTTCTCAGAATTCGAACGTAATAACATTGTCGAGAACGTATTTATGGGTCAAACGAGACGTGCCCAAGAAGGCTATTATCAAGGCAATTTACCACTAGGTTATGACAAAATACCAGATAGTAAACACGAGCTAATGATTAACCAACATGAAGCTAATATTGTAAAATATATATTCGAGTGCTATGCCAAAGGACATGGCTATCGTAAAATTGCCAATGCATTGAATCACAAAGGATATGTCACTAAAAAGGGGAAACCTTTCAGTATTAGTTCAATCACATACATCTTAGCTAACCCTTTCTATATCGGCAAAATTCAATTTGCGAAATACAAAGATTGGAGTGAAAAACGTCGTAAAGGGCTGAATGATAAACCAGTGATAGCTGAAGGTAAGCATTCCCCCATTATTAATCAAGATTTATGGGATAAAGTACAAATGCGTAAGAAACAAGTCAGTCAAAAACCCCAAGTCCATGGCAAAGGAACGAATCTGCTTACAGGCATTATTCACTGTCCCCAATGTGGCGCACCTATGGCAGCAAGCAATACCACGAATACTCTTAAAGACGGGACTAAGAAACGTATTCGTTACTATTCATGTAGTAATTTTCGGAACAAGGGTTCCAAAGTATGTTCGGCAAACAGTGTAAGAGCTGATGTGATTGAAGATTATGTGATGAAGCAAATACTTGAAATAGTCAAAAGTGATAAAGTCATTCAACGCGTAGTAACACACGTCAATCAAGAAAATCAAGTTGATGGCGCTGCACTTCATCACGATATTGCTTATAAGCAACAACAATATGATGAAGTACAAATCAAAATAAATAACTTGATTAAAACCATCGAGGATAATCCGGACTTAACATCAGTAATCAGACCAAGTATTCAAAAATATGAAAAGCAACTCAATGACATTACGAATCAAATCAACCAACTCAAAAATCAACAAAATGAAGATAAGACTTTATTTGATGCCAAAGAAATCAGTAAACTATTACAACACATCTTTCATGATATTAAGCACATAGAAAAATCTCGACTCAAAGCATTGTATCTATCAGTGATTGATCGCATTGATATTAAAAAAGATGGTAATCATAAAAAACAATTCTATGTCACACTCAAACTTAATAACGAAATCATTAAACAACTTTTCAATAATAAACAACTCGACGAAGTGCATCTCAGCACTTCGTCTTTATTTTTGCCCCAAACACTATATCTTACTATTTAGCTAATAGAATCATTGTTATAACAATAATTTTCACTATATTCTTTCGCTTATTTTATCTAACTATTTTCAAGAATTGCTCTTTATCAATTTCAATAACACTTATCTAATGAAACAGTTATTGTCGTAATTTTTTCATAACTATACAATGCTTATATTGAAATTGCTAAAGAACATCCCACAATGATTTTTTATCGGGTGTCACTTTATTCGATATATGAGAATGATTTTACCTAATAAATGAGAAAAGCAACGCACTATATTAAAATGCGTTGCTTTTTCTATTATCGAATACCTATAACTAAACTATCTCTAGCTGTTTCTACAACTTCTGTACTTATTTTATCTAAACCATTTATATCCATAATTTAATTTCTTTTTGGAGGCCACACAAAATATGAAATACAAATAATTAAGTCTATAATAATAACAATTGTCCAAATATGAATAACACCATCCATAGCTTCTGTACGACTTTTATCATTAATTAAATAAACAATTAAATGTAAAATCCCAGTACCTATAATGTAAGACAGTAAATGTTTCAACCAACTTTTAGCATAGTTTTTAGAGTAAGCTAAACCGTCAAGTTTATAAGGTTTGGAACCTTGCTTCATCACATAATATCTAAATCTATCATCTGCCCAATTTATCATGCTTTTGCCAAAGACAAGAGAAATTGAAATATAAACTGCTGCTATAGCATGTGGCATTTCAGCTGTTGCACCATTCATAAGGTCTACAACCGTTGTTATAAGGAGTATTAAATCTATAATAGGCGTAAGTGCAAGGAAGAATAAAGGGCTGACCCAAAAGTAGCTCCTATATGAAAAATAGAGGTCTTTCCATTTAGATAGTAGTGGAAAGACCTCTATTTATCTTTTGAAAGTGAATACAAAAATAAAGCACACTCTGCTATAATATAGGT